>JAACFM010000037.1 GCA_009937445.1 Gammaproteobacteria bacterium
TTTCCTGTTGTATAGAGGCCGTCATGTCGACTCGCTCTATTTCGATAGACTGGAATGTGTTGAAAGATGATAGTGAATGGATTCATGGTTGGAAATAGACCAGTACGGACAGACTAACTCCCTGCGGCTTGCCCATGATCTTCGGCTGGGCTATTTTCGATCACACCAATCCTCAATCACAAACAAAATCATTATCGCCAGCGGGGCGGCATTTATCCGGCCAGCCGTTCTCTCGCCAATAGGCTGGGAGCTTAGCGATGCGCATCATCTCCTTAAACCCGTCCGTCTTTCGACCATCTGATCCCAGCGCGGTACCCCAGATGAATGCGAGGGCAGCCGATGGCCACTTAACAGCCAGCACCTCGTCATGACCGAACGCGACTGCGTCGGCGAACGCGATACCACCCTCGCCCCAAACAGCCGTTCGCTGCAGTATTTCTGACTGGTCATAACCAAGCTCCTCAGCCACCTGCCAGAAGCGTTCGATGACCTGTACGCGATCCTCCTCTGGGCTCAGCCTGACCTGAATGACGTACTCTGCCAGATCCGCATAGTTGGCCCTTTCCATCATGTTTGCGACGGCATATCGATAAGCATCACGGTCACCGCGCAGGCGATGAATGGTCGCCAATTCCAGTTCAACAGAACCGCGATAGTCGAGTACGTAGCTTTGTGCCAGGTTCTGGAGGGCCGCGTCTAATTGACCATCTGCCGCCAACGCCATGCCGTAGAACATAAAATTGAATCCATTAGCAGGGTCCAGCTCGGTCGCGATTTTCAAATGTGCCAGTGAGTCTTTCGCATAGCCCTGCATTAATAGAACCAGGCCCAGGTTGAAGTGCATTTCCTGCTCGTAAGGCAGGCCCTCTACGCCGCGCTGCAGGTCAGGCATCGCGGCTGCCCAGTTTTTCGACGAGGCGTGGATGCGACCCCGAACGCTCATTGCATAGGCCGAATCCGGTTTCAATGCCAGCGATTTTTCTACGGCCAACATCGCCTTCACTTGCATTTCATCAATGTCGTATTCCGGTGACCAGCCCGGTAATACCGAGTAGTAGAGCGCCAGTCTCGACCAGGCTTCCGCGAATCCCGGCGCGATGGCCGTCGCCTGTTCCAGCAAGTCGATTTGTTTAAGGATAAACCCCTTATTGAGATCACCGCCTAAATTCGTCGCCTGCTGGTAGAGCTCATATGCATCGAAATTGTCGATGAGCGGCGCCACACGCGAATTCAGTGTGAGCCCCGCATCAACCAGCGTCTCACTCAGTGACGCAACTATCTGTTCCGCAATGTCGTCCTGAATCTCAAAGATACTCGCGACCGTCAGCTCCCGGTCATAGGTATCGGACCACAGGTGAACGTCATCTTCTGCCCGGATCAATTGCGCCGTAATTCGAATGGTCTCACCGGCCTTCCTGACAGAACCTTCCAGTACGTGCGCGACCTTGAGTTCGCTGGCGATGGTCGGTATCGATTTGCTTTCGCCCTTGAACCGGAACGCCGATGTTCGCGATGCCACGCTGAGGCCATCAACGCCAACCAGCACATTCAATATCTCTTCCGATATGCCATCCGAAAAGTATTCCTGATCTTTATCCGGCGACAGGTCAGCGAACGGCAGGACGGCGATGGATGCCGCGTTCACCAAGCGCACAGGAGCCACCAACAATGCAGGAGCAGCATTGCTCCCGGTCGCATTACTCGCCTCCGATGCTGCTGGGTTTTCGCCGGCGATGTGAACGGTTTCCGGCTTCGTTATTTGTTGCCAAACGCCCATGCCAATTACGATGGCAAGACCAGCAACGATCGCGACTTCCAATCGGGATGATGACGTATAAGTCGTCTCACCCGTTGCAGCCTCAGTGCGCTTAACCCCTTCTGCTGTCAACTCATAAGCCCAGGCCAGCAAAATCGCGACCGGGAAACCGATGATCAGCGCAGCGACGACCATACCGTCGAACCAATCCATAAATTCCCGCGACTCGGAATACCTGCCTGCGCTTTAGCTCATTGAATATCGTTGCCAATGTCCGAGTCTCGCCAGTTAACCGGAATGAAATAGCACAGTATCAAACTTGTACGCCGCATGTAGTGAGGCGGACTCGACAATGCTTGTTATTGCCTGCGCGATGCCTGATACAAGAATCGCCGCGGCCAGCCATGGCATACGCATGGTAGCTCCCCCTGAATCCGTTCGATTATTATTAGCGGGAGTTCAGGACTGCCTTGATTTCGTTTACCTGTGCCTCGGTTACGGGATGAAATTCACCGAGGGTGCAGGTGGCGCCCGACCCCCAGCTGCCCCATGTCCACGGCCAGCGCTGGTACCAGGGATAATCGAACCATTCGGCGACCTCGAAGCGGTCCATGTCACACATGCGTGACCCCATGGTCAGCTTCACGACAAGCACGTCCCCGTGGCGAAGGTCGTGGCATCGTCCACGCAGCGTGTTGATCCACAACTTGTTGCGCCGGCCCTCAAACAGGATGTGCCGGTCCCCGAGGGGGCGGAAGTTGTTGTATTCGTGGTCGGCGAGGCAGTTCTTGGTCTTCCCGTATTCCTCCGGATCCAGCTCATAGCTCAGGATCTCGTCGATGTCGGCCTCCATGGCCTGGCGCCGGCTCTCGGCTTCGGGCGAGGTTGCACAGCCCGACAAGAGCAGAAATACGGCGGCCCCTGCCAGCAGCATGGCAATTTTGACCGCGCTCATGATTCGCTCCTTTCTTCACTACACAGGAAGAAGCTATCACTGCATTTCGGGCATGAAAATAAGGGATGTGTGCAGGTTGCACACGTCCCTTGTTTTCAGACTACATCTTAGTCGCTGTCGTCGTCACGCGGACGAATGCGTCCATCCATATCCGGAATGACGAACGCAGGGTCGAAACGGCACGGACCGGAAAAAAGAGGATTCTGTGCCACCAGCTGACAAGTCCCCTGGATGTCAGCTGCGCTCGGTTGTGGTGCTCCGGCAACCCATCCCCTGAGAGCCTCCCAACCGGCGACAACCTCGGCAGACGTATGGCCACAATGCGTTGGGCTATTTTCAATGGCGACGGCAACAGTATATTTGGAGGCCGGTGCTACTGAGGCGTACTCACTTTGATTCTCAACGATGACCAAGCCATCCTTGTCGGTGTGCAGCGCAACGTGCTTGGTCGAACCCACGTCGCCATTCGGCGTATAGTTCCTGGCGAGGCGTTTCGCCGCGCCTTTATGCGCGGAAACGCGCGCGATCGCATCGTTGATCGCTTCATCGCCGTAATCGACTCCGATGTTGTTAGTGCCAACCTTGCCGTTTAACTTGCGATTGTCATGCACGAGGTCTGCCATCGCGAATGTTGCATAGCCCATCGTGGTCAGCAGAAAATTCTCTGGAATCTGCGAGACCTCGAGGAACTCTGCAAGATTGGCGGATTGATTCGGGGTTCGGAATGCAGGTGGCACCAGGAGTCCGGTGCAGGAATTGACGGCGAGTGCCAATTCAATGTTGGTCAGCGTCGAATCAGCGGGCAAGCCCTGTGCGCCGCCGGGCAGGCTCGCGTCAGGAACATCATCACAGACCGCGTCATAAATAAGCCGAATATCCAGCGCCGCATCCCAGTTGCGACTGCCCGCATTGGCACCGCAAAACGTAAACGCGCCCGCGACATTACCGAGGTTTGCTTTCTCGGCGCCTGCCACGGTTATGATGCCGCCCAAAGAGGCGCCGGTCAGAAGCACTTTATTGGGTTTGCCGAAATTCGCCTTGAACGCGCCCACGAGATTCTGCAGATCGTTTTTGGTTTTGAAGACGGCCCAGCCTCGCTGCTGATAACTTGATGCCGCGACCGCATAGCCTTGGGCAAGCTGCACATCCACCAACGGTCCCAGGTCTGTAACGGGTCCTATCGGACCGAGGCTGAAACCATGGTTCCAGATGACCAGGTCGCCATTCCAGGTGTCGGGGACGACGATCCTGAAATAGGCGCCGCCGTCGCTCTGACCGTCGAGGACCGTTTGAGCATTAGCGTTTGTCGTGAACAGGAAACCCAATAGCGACAAGACCACTAAAGCGAAGTTCTTGTAATTCAATATCATTCCCCTTATTTTTTTTTAGCCTGAGGCTACTATAAGAACATAAAACAAGCGGCCCACCCGCAGATTTTTACATAATCTCCCAGTCTTCTAGGGCAAGCTTGCCCCTGCCAACAGCCACGCCCCCTGTTCGTTTCTCACGAGCTCCCGATCACCTGCCAGTGTCCGTGCTCGTTGCCTGGCGTCGTTGGCTTTCTGGAATTGTTGGGCACGTTCATAAAGTGTGAGCAAATCGAGCCAGACCTGGGGGTCGTCTGGGCTGAGCTCGCTGGCACGCAGCAGCAGCGGCAACGCCTGGTCATGAGCGACCATTATCGTCAGGCGCCGACCGTAGTTGGAAAGCGGTTCAGAATCGTTCGGATCAGCGGCGATCGCCTCCTCAAACAAATCCAGCGCCGTGCGGATGTCGCCGCTGTTCCAGGCGTTCAGCGCCTGCTCGTTGAGCAGGTGCGCCGCGCCTGTCGGTGGTTCAATATCGATAGTGCCGGAATCGGATTCTGCCGTCTCCGAAAGCTCTTCTTTCGTGTACGTCCAGACTTCTACGTTGCCGTCATCGCCACGGATCTTCTGCACCTCGGTTTCGCCCAGGGGTACGGGCTGTGGCTCATCAAACGTGTCAGGCGCGCGAAGAAGAAAAACCGCAAGGCCGAGGAGCAGCACGGCGAACAGGGCAAGCAGGGCAATCGGTCGCATTGATGTACCTAATCGGCAGCCGGTGCACGCTGAGTGCAGGCCGCAATCATGAGTAACAGTGGCAATAGCATTATGGTTCTTTGCATCTTTTCGCTCCGCAGATGTTGTTTTCCAAGTATAGGTCATCGAGCGTCGCCCATCATTTTGTAATTGTGTGCATAATGCAGCCAGATATGACTACTTCCTACGATATCCATCCATCCGTCGAGCTTCGCGAGCTTTTCTCTTCCGAGTCCATTCCCTATCAAGGACAAGATCCTGCCCGGGCAAAGGTAGTTTTCGTGGGTCTGGATGCGAATTATTCGGCTGATATTTTTGCACACGAAAATATGCGCAATCGAATTCTTGAATATCATCGGGATGGTGTCGAATTCTGGAAACGACACGACACCCACCATCCGTTTTTGCTCGACGAGTACCCGCTAAAGAAAAACCGCGGGGGTGTCCCATACCATCGAAAGTTTCAGGCGATGGGTCTCACGGCAAAACACGCTGAATTCATATCGTTTATAGAGTTACTTGATGTCCCGACGATAGGGAGTACTGAGACGAAGAAGTTCTGGGAGCTTTTCAACGTCGATCATGCGCGTCGATTGGACAGTTTTTTCACGAGTGGTGAAGAACGACTAATCCTTCTGCCGGGCTCCGTGATTAGAAACATGCGTGAGGCTAACACTCGACACGGAGTATTTTCCTGGTTGCCGGAGACGGTCGGTTGGGGCAAATTTCACCGCATCCGCCGAACTAACTTTCATATGGTGCGGCATTTTTCATCGTCAATTACGACCGGCGATTTGAAATCCATGGGGCGGCTGATCAAGTCCCGTTGTTGAAGAAATGGCACCCGAAATACATTGCGACGTTGTAGTTCCCTGAAAAAGCTCATGATCCGAGTATAAGGCGTATTCGACAAATAAACGCTCCTTTGCGTCAGGAGAAGCGCCGTTAAGTGAGCGCCTGTCTTTGCGCTTCCAGTGAGCGTTCTTCAGTCACATTCAAACTCGCTTATATCTATTCGCCAGCATGCCGTTGGCCAGCCGTAGAGATCCCAGTAAGCCGGCAACTCAAGGTCGCGGAAAAGCTGCGCGGTCTCGGGACGCTGCCGTAGTACGGACATCCTGTCAGGCCAAAACAACGTTAGTTCGGTCGCATTCGGTCGATCCGCCAGCCCGACTGTTGACCGATTAACGAAGCCGATCTCATAGTCCTCTGGCAGCAAGTACCCCAGCGAATTCACAAAACTTGTCTCACTGGCAAAAATGCGATCGATCGTTGATGGCTCAAGCTGCTCATTCGAGCCACGAACGAGAATGTCGGCCATAATGTCCACAAGAGCTATATCGTCCGCTGACATGTTCGGAAACTTCTTCAGCCCCCATGCGATGAACTCTTCGACATCTACCTCGCCAATAATTACACCCGCCAACTGCTGATTCGTGATGGTCTGTTCCATTTCAACCGCAGCAGCGGCACTCCTGTTTTCCCAGATTTCCTGCCAGCGACCCTGGTTCGAGAGAACCTGGTCTCGCCAACGAATGAGGTTTGGCGCCGTTGGGCTTGCCTTCAGTCGCGCCTCCAGTACCGCAAGAGCGCCGTCGTTATCACCGGTCAGCGCCTGAGTGATGGCAAGCCAGAGAAACGCATTGTCGTCGGGCATCTTCTGCGCCACGGATCGCTCCAGAAGGACGCGCGCTTCTATGAACCGTTGCTGATTTATGCGCACCAGGCCCTGCACGGCGGCCCCCAGGGAATGGTCGGGGTCGATGTCTGTTGCACGACCGGCAGCCAGCCAGGCTTCATCATACATTTCGAATGATTCGGCGGATCTTTCATGATCCTCGCCAATTCCATACGCCCTCAGCGCTAAAGCTGTTCCTTTCTCCGCCCAGGCGTCCGCAAAATCCGGCTCGATCGACAAGGCCGTATCCAGTAACCCAATTGCCTTCACGTAATTGTCGCGCGCAATGTTCATTTGTCGGGCACGCAGATAAAGCTCGTATGCAGCAATGTCCCAATTGGGCGTTTCGCGCGCAACCGCCGGCAGGGCTAAATTCAGGCGCGTCGAAAGTGCGGTCGAAATATGGCCCGCAATCTCGTCCTGCAGTCGAAAGATGTTACTGAGATCGGAATCATACGTATCGGACCAGAGATGGGAATCGTCTGCGACCTCGATCAGCTGCGCGGTGATACGAACCTGGTCGTCCTGTTTGCGGATACTGCCCTCAACCACGTGTGTGACTTTCAGATACCCGGCTATCTCGGGGATTTGAAGGTTCTGCCCTTTGAATGCGAAAGCGGAGGTTCGTGACGTAACTTTTAATCCGTCTATCGCCGCCAGTACGTTCAGGATTTCCTCCGCAACACCGTCGCCCAGATACTCCTGATCGCCCGCCGCCGATAGGTCCGCAAAAGGCAAAACAGCGATGGAGATTGGCTGAGCGTCTCCGGCACCACCGGCCAACGTGCGTATCGTGCTAAGAGACGGAGCGAACTGCTGAAACAGAACGACCGCTGCCAGCGACGCGATGATCACGTAATTAATCTTTTGACCGGTTGTGTTTGTGATGGACTGACCGGTGTCAACGTCCGCCGTTTTCTTCAGCCCCTCGGGGGTCATTTCGAATGCCCACGAAAACAGCAAAGCGATCGGCAAGCCGATCAAAACCAACATGATGAAAAAGCCGGGCACCCACTCGGGCATGGCCATGCGTGGTGCGAGTGTGTCGACAACTTCGATTGTCAGCCAGCCGACGACCGCATAGGCAGCGCCAACGCGAAATACGTTGCGCCGTTTTAGCTCATCAAAGTATCGACTCAAGTACAGACTTCCACAACGACTCTCTCCGTCACCGTGCCGTCAATATACGCGTGAAACGCGTCGGGTATGAGAAAAATAAACGATCTCTTACATCACGCCCAGTAGTATTGGAAGGCAGTTTGGTTCCTTTTCTGGAGCCACGGTCATCTTAACGCCTGCCCAAACCTTAAGTATTAGGCCATAATCTGAACATGGGCTTCTGGCAGGAACTGCGAAGACGGCGTGTTTACCGGATGTCCGGCTTTTACGTCGTGGGCGCGTGGCGCATTATTCTTGCTAGGCCGCACGGGTTTCAATGTACGGGATTGTCCTTCGGATTTTCCTCAGCTCGCCATTAAAGGAGTAGCGGTGAGAGGGTATTTCAAAAGGCTCTATGTTAGAACGATGGAGCAGGCGTATGGTCAGGCCTTTCGTGAGGTGATTTCTGCACTTGATAACGGTGGAGCCTTTCTGGATTGCGGCGCCAGTGGAGGCACCTCGTTCGAGAGACTAAGTGAACGGATCGATATCGGGAAAGACCAATACCACGGAATTGAGTGGGATGAAGCCTGCGTTGCACAAGGTCGAAGCAAAGGACTGAATATTCAACAAGGTGATTTGAACAAGGCGTTGCCTTTTGAAGATAACAGTTTTAGCTGCATTTACGCGCTCTCGTTATTGGAACACCTGTTATACCCTTGTCGATTCCTGAACAACTGTCATCGGACGCTGCAGGCGGACGGAACGCTGGTTCTGTTGACGCCAAATATAAGCACCTATTTCACCGCAGTACTAATTTTAGCTGGAAAAATGCCGTCCAGCGGTCCACACCCTGATTCGG
The DNA here is from genome assembly GCA_009937445.1 of Gammaproteobacteria bacterium. GTDB lineage: Bacteria > Pseudomonadota > Gammaproteobacteria > Steroidobacterales > Woeseiaceae > UBA1847. The sequence continues at coordinate 8,410 of JAACFM010000037.1, forward strand.
ATCTCCTGATTCAAACGGAGGAACTTTTCAAGGTTAGTCCGGACAGTCTGATAGTGGACTCGGAGTCGGACACACCAGTCCATCGCCACCTGGTAGTTTTCAGTTTTTCGGTCCTGAGGAACTACCTTCGAATGATCGGGTTTTCGGACGTGCAAGGATACGGGTTCGGTTTGTATCCATTTCCAAACTTTATGCAGCCCATGCTGGAAAAGTTGGATCCTTATCACTGCCACCAGATGGTCTTTGTTGCACGCAAGTGAACTTGTGGAACAGGACTCAGTCCATCCGCACCCTTATCGAGTTAAGGTCACTGTCACCTTCATTCGCAAGAAAAAAAAGGGCTCTCGATTGAGAGCCCGTTTTGCTTGCAGCCTTTCGGCTTGGATCAGTCGAAGTACTTGCGCAGCGTCAGGCCATAGGTGCGGGGCTGATTCGGGTAGCCACTGTAGGTGAATGGCTGGGCCAGGTTCTGGAACGTCGTCGGGAACGCGCTCTGCAGGTACTCATCGTTGGTCAGGTTGCGGCCCCAGAGCATGACCTCGAAACCGTTCTGCCAACCTAGGCCAAGGCTTGCGTTGACCATACTGACCTCGCGGGATGCGACGCTTGCCGGCACATTGGAAATAACCTGCGTCTCGCTCTCGTAGTAGTACTCAGCGCGAACGAATCCGGAAATGCTTGCGCCCAGGTCGAACGAGTAGCGTGCCCAGGTATTGATGCTGGTCTCAGCGACGCCGGGTACCTTGGTGCCGCTGAGGTTGGTAGGACCGCCAATGCCCGGCCCGTCCTGGTAGTCGTCGTAAACCGGGTCGAGGAATGTGCCCGCGATAAACCATTCGAAGTTATCAGTGAGCGCCCACAACAAGTCGACCTCGACGCCCGATGTCGACTGCTTGCCGGCGTTTGTCAATACGAAGCCCGTGCCCTGGAAGACGTTTTCCTGGAAGCCCTCGATTTCCTGGTTGAAGATGGCGAGGTTGAAGGAAACTCGGTCGAACTGGCCTTTCAGACCAGCCTCCAGAAGACTGGAGTCTTCCGGTGCCGCAAAGCGCGTACCCGGCATCAGGTTCGGCACTGATATGCCTGCGGCCTCAAGCGCCGGGATGTCCGCGCCAAGCGGTCGCGAGTCGCGCGACAGGTTCCAGGAGGTCGCCTTGAAGCCGGTTCCAGCACTAACGTAGGCGTTGAGATCATCGGTCAGATCGTAGGCAATTCGCGCTGTCCACGTGGTCTGATCATCTTTCGATGTGCCCGGTTCGATTGAGTTCGGGAAGTTGGCGAACGGTGGCAGAATCTGCACTGCCGTCAGTGGAAGCACAGGATTACACGGTACGCCTTCCGCAACGTCTGCGCACAGTACGCCCTGGCCGTCCGCCGCCGCCCCTTGCGCAATAGCCAGACAGGTAGGATCGGTAGCGCCCTCTGGGCACTGGCCACCCAAGACAAGGTTCTGTAACACCTGGCCGAAGATCAACTGCCCACCCACGTCGACAAGATCGAGATAAGAAAACACGTTGTTGTTCAATGTACTGACCGCGACGTCTTTCTCATCCTCGGTATAGTTCGCACCGAGCGTTATGGTGGATCGGTCGGTCAGGGCGAAGTCGACTTGTGCGAACAACGAAACCGCCTGGTTTGACAGCGTCGCCGCCTCGAGCGTACCGGTTTCTCCTGCAAAAAAGAGACCCGGCACGACGCCACTGCCTGGAATCCCGGACAATGCGAATTCGAGCGCAGTTATCGGTGACGGAACGGCCGGATTGAGTGCTTCCGGAAACGTGTAGTCGCCAGTCTGCACGCCGAGCAGTTTGGTCATGGTATCGACATAAGGCCGGGCACCATCACCAAACAATGCACCGCTGTTCTGCTCGACGTCCTCGTCGAAGTAGAACGCACCCACCAACCAGTCGACGTGTTCCGTCGATCCGGACAGCCTGAACTCCTGCGTGAAGGTGTCGAGCTTGGTGTCGGTGAGATTAGACGCCGTCTCGCTCAGCAGCGTGGCGGTGGTGAAGTCGCTATCAGCATTGTCGAATCGCTCCAGGTTCCTGAAGGCAGTGATTGATGTCAGCGCTATATTGTCGTTCAGGTCCCAATCCAGCTGCAGCGATACGCCGCTGTTCTCGACTTTGTTGGCGGCGTCAAAATTGTACAAACCCGTGTACGAGAAAGGTTGATTTGACAGCATATCGCCACCCACACCCGGTGAGCGGATGCCGATGACGGAGACACCGTCTGCGAGGTGCGCTACGCCGCAACATAACTCTTCGATGTTGTCGTAATCGGCGATAAGCCGCGCTTCGAAAGTGTCCGACGGCGCAAACAATAACTGGCCGCGGACGCTGTAACGGTCCAACTCGTTAAGTTCGCCACCCGTCTCGAGGTTCGTAAAATAGCCATCGCGCTGGTTGTAGCTGCCCGACAAGCTGAAGGCTACGGTGTCCGAAAACGGGCCCGTAACGTCACCCTTTACGATGACCTGGCTGTAGTCGCCGAAGGTCGCGGATACCGAGCCCAGGTAGCCGTCGAGGCTTGGCTTTTGTGTGATGACATTAATAACGCCAGCCGACGCGTTCTTGCCAAACAGTGTGCTTTGCGGTCCCTTGATAACCTCGATGCGCTCGAGGTTCGGGAAATCGGCAAGACTGGACGCTGAGCGCGACCGGTACACGCCGTCAATGAAAACACCGACGGATGGTTCCACACCGGCGTTATTTGCGCCGTTGCCAAAGCCGCGTATCAGGAATGTGGCGTTGGCGCTGGTTTGTAGCTGGCTGACGCGCAGCGACGGCACGAGGAACTGCAGATCCTTGATATCGAGAACCTGGGCTTCGTTCATGACCTCGGCAGAAACAACCGATACTGCGATAGGAACCTGCTGCAGCGTTTGTTCGCGCTTGGCTGCGGTTACCAGTATTTCCTCCATTATGGTGACTTGTTCCTGGGCAATTACGGGCGCTGCGATGGCTGCCGTGATAAGGGCCAGAACGGTAAGCGGAATGGTCTTGATATTCATTTTTTTCCCCAGCTAATTTTGGCAAAAAAACCTGCAAAAACAACTGAGATTAGGTTATCCCCCTGCGCTAAACAATAGCGCAAAACGAGACATCTGCAGGGCCCTGTGCGGGCGCCATAGCTCAAATCTTCGCAAGGTTTCCGGGCTGGTCTTATGTTGTTTTTCTTATCACGTACCGCTTGAAAGCGTGGTGGCCCACATCCGAAAGAAAGACCAGAAATTCAAACGCATTGCTTTCGTTTTCAAGGGTCTTCTGCCGATACGGGTCGCCCTCATCACGGGCTGTCAGTCGCCAGTACAAGACGATCAAAGTCATTGCCAATCGCGTTCTGATGAGGTCAAACAACAGGTTGCACTCCGTGTCCGATAATGGATTCCGCTGTTGGTAACCTTCGATAAACGCCGCAATGAACTTCAAAGGATCATCGCCACCCGCCCGCAGGTAAGACGCGGCCGTCGCGACGTCAATAATGCGAGGTGCTTTAAGCGCGTCGCCGAAGTCGATGAAACCTGACACGTTATCGTCCGCATCGATCAGAATATTTTCGGGATTCGCGTCGTTGTGGATGGCTTGTCTGGTGAGAGTGCCAAGTTTTGATAGTACGGTATCGTCGAATCGCGTCAGAACCTCGCGAGCGTAGTGTTGGACTTTTGCATCGTTAACGTGAGGCAGAAGGCCTCGCAGTTGCAGCACTTGTTGCATGTCCCACAGTCCTGCCTGACCATCGCCATCGAATTCGAAACTCTCCAGCGACCGATCCAGTTCTGCAAGCCGCTGTCCGAAACGGCGGGCATTAATTACGGTCAATTCAACATCTTTTAGCAAGCTCCCATCAAGCCAGGTCACGACTCGTAAGCAGTATTCCTGACCGGAGTCGGAGGTAATGACGCTGCGCTTTTCACCCGACACGGCCCTGAATACTCGCGGGGCGTAGTTGAATCCGTTCTCTTCGAAGTGCGATAGCGCGGCAATCTGAAAGTCCGTCGCCATACGATCTTCATTTAACCCGGTGACTTTCACGACGAATGCATCGCCAGCTGACGTTATCAGTCGAAAATTTTGATCCCGCTCGCTAACCAGTTCGGTGTAATCGCCGCGCAGGTCGTATTGTTCCGCGACGACGGCTGCCACGACCTCGGTCGCAAATTTTGGTGGTTGGACTGTAACTGAGTTCATCGTGTCATCTATAGAGCGGATTGCAGACGCCCCAAAGTGTAGCGATCTGCACGAAATTCAATCGGTATGGCTTCATCTTGCTCTAGCGCGAGCGCGGCAAGCATCATCCCTGTCGCCGGACTGTGCTTGAAGCCACTGCCGGAAAATCCGCAACCGATAACCATGGTGTTGTCGAGACGGTCGATCACGGGGTTTCCGTCCGGCGTCATCGTATACATGCAGGTTTCCATTATCGCAGGCTTTTCATGATCGAGCAGCGGTAGATGATCCCGCACGTAGTGCTTAACTTTCTTGACGAAGGATTTCGACGATACCAGATCACGTTCATCGGGGTCGGCCTCCGGGCCACCGTGATACAGCATCTTCATCAAGTCGGGGTATTCGCAGGATGGCAGGCCGTAGATGCCCGTAAGACGTGCATTGAAGATTATCGGGAATCCGCTTGCCGCACTGTAGCTCCCAGTCGGGTCGCGCCAGTAGGTAACCGGCGTCAGCAGGCTGCTGAGGTGGGCTTTAAGCTGTGGCACCAGCTTTGCTGTCCAGGGTCCAGCACAGACCACGGTGCGATCAAAAGACTGAGTCTCAATATTGCCGCTTTCATTGCAGCGCACCTCGATAGCAACTCCTCGTGCGTCTCGCGATTTTAATGACTTCACGCAGCCCGTGATTATCCGACCGCCAAGCGCCAGAAACTTTGACTGGACAGCAGTAAGGCAACGATGCGCGATGAGAATGCCGCCATCCGAATCCCAGGCTGCGCCCCACCCTTCGGAGTAACTCAGCATCGGGAAACGGGTAGCGATAGTCTCGTTTTCGAACCATTCCACGGGCCGTCCGCCATCCCTCAGCACTGCCATGAATCGTTCAAGCTCTGGATCACCGGGTGGACCGAGGTTGAGCAGCCCGGTCTTAATGAACAATGTTTCGCCGCTAGCTTTTTGCAGCGCTAACCACCGAGCCAGCGAGTAGTCGAGCCGACCCAACTCAAGCTCCCCCAGAAATCGGAACGCGCGTGATAAGCCGTGCGAACTCCCGCGGCTATGCGGAAGAGGAAATTGTTCAATCAGGGTGGTTTGCACACCGGCCTCCGCCAGATGCAGCGCGGTCCAGGATCCAATTATGCCGCCACCAATAACGCACACCCGTGCGGAACTGCTCTTCAGTATTGGTTCGGGGCTTGCCGACATTGAAAGGCTATCCAAAGGTTCTTCCGCATCAGTATGTAATTCTCCCCTGCATCATTCCTTGAAATGGGAAATGATAGAGACGCCCGTAGCGAGCCTTAATGAGGTCATTGCTCGTGCAATATCGCTTACCAATCAACGCGATTCTCATCGTCGAACTCCGGTTCCAAACGTTACTGAGCGTTCTTTTTCCACTGCAGGTATTCACACCAATTGGCCGGTAGTCATCAGTGTCACCGGGCAAAATTTCTATTGGCGATATTATATAAGGCATTATTCATCTCTAACACGCGATAAGTCGATAATCCGGCAGCTGATGTAATTAGTTGTCTGTAGCGCCCAGTCAAATTTGCCACTTTTGCTTTTACAGGCGGGGAGCACTTTGCGTGATGTCGCGCACGTAAACAGGCTGCTGGAAGCTTGCAGCAGCCTGTATTGATGTATGCTCTCTTTTCTCACCCATCTCGGATCACATCACCCAATCCAGGACATCTCTTTGAGCACGTACCCGAAAAAATTCTACTTCAAGTTGTTTACGCTGCACCTGAGACAGAACGGTGTGCTCTGGACGCTGCGTTTTTGCGTCAAGCATGTCCTTGTCGAAGTGTTACGCGTTAGCAGCAACGGAATGGGTTGGCTGGAGCGAAAGTACGACCTGCCGGGCTCATTTTGTTTACCATCTTCGTTGCCAGCAAGAATAACTGGCAGCGCAGACTGAAAACCGCACAAACCAGCAGGAACACCATGCCCGAACCAACCATGCGCTCTGTAGCATTCTTGATGCTACTCTTCCTCTCTTCACCCACGTGGTCAGAAGAAACGACCCCATCAACGGATGATGAGGAACTTTCAGAAGTCACCGTTCGAGCCACTCGTGTGGCAAATGAACACCCCGCCAGTAGCTATGCGACTCCTGCCACCGCGCTGAGGTTCGACCCGCTTACCGAGCTGCAATCACGGGGCGTCGCGGAAGGTCAATCCGACGTTACAGTGCGCGGAGGATTGTTTGAAAATACCGGGTTCAAACTCGGCGCCGTAACCATCATGGACCCACAGACCGGACACTATGTGGCCGAGCTGCCCGTCGACCCGGCATTGATGTCCACGCCGGCAATTTACAAAGGTATTGATAGCGCCGTTGAGGGCTTTAACTCAGCCATCGCGACGGTTTCGTACGCGATTAATCGGGTGCAGGATGGCGGTTCGGTGTCGCTTGCTGCCGGGAGCGATAATCTTAACTTTCAGTCGCTACGATTCGGCCATACGACGAGCAACCCTGCAGGCAGCGAAATCGGCATCGCGATGTCGCTTGCGCATTCGGAAGGTGACGGCAGTGTCGCTTTTGGCGACCACGAGTTTTCGCGAGCGAACGTGCAGATACAGCATGTCACTGATGACGCGCAAACCGATCTGATCGTGAGTTATCAGGACAAGTTCTTCGGCTGGCCCGGAGCCTACACGGGATTTGCGTCTCTTCCCGAGACTGACGATACCCAGACGACCTTGTTGATTGCGAATCATCGGCGGGAGTCCGGCAGCGGATGGTTTGAAGCGGGTGGTTTTTATCGACGCCTCGTGGATGACTATGACTTCAACAGAACAGACATCGAATCGGGAACACCGGGTTCTTTCGAGCACGAAACCAAAGTACTCGGTGCCGGATTTCAGGGGCAGCAGCAAGTTGGACGGGTTTCATGGCGTTACGGCGGCCAGCTTACCTCTGACAAACTCGTACGATCTACGGATCTGACGAATGGATTCTTCACGGACCGAACTTACGTCACGCTGTCCGTCGTTCCATCGATTGAATCGGCTCTCAGCAACGGCAACACGTTGGTCTGGCGAGCGGGCGCGACGGTCGACTACAGTGATCGGGACAGCAACGCGGTATCGCCGTTGCTCGGCATCACTCTTAGTCGAACAGACGAAAGAGGCTCCACAGATTATTCGCTTGAATATGCCGCGACGTCTCAGGTACCTGGATACACGGCGCTGAATTCGAATCCGACTGGACTGTTCGGCGGGAACCCGTTTCTTGGGCGGGAAAAGGCGAAGCAGCTATCGGCTTCCGTCGAACGAGACAGCGGTGACTGGCAAATACGGGCTACTGTATTCAGCCGCCGTGATGACAACCTCGTCGACTGGACTTATGCCACAGGCGCGCCGTTTTCCCGACAAGCCAACGCCGTTGATATTGACGTTATCGGGTTTGAGGCATTCGTCGTACGTTCGTGGGAGGCCATTGATATAGCCGTCGGCTACACCGCGCTTGATAAGGATGCGGACTATGGTTCTGCTCAGGTCGATGCAAGTTTTTATGCGTTGAATTTCGCCAAGCATCGCGCGACGGTGGCTTTCGTTTATCGCTTTGCCGAAGACTTTGAGTTTCGACTCGACAATGAATATCGCTCTCAGGAAGCAAATCCCCTAAGAGTTGGTGATGACTCTACTTATCTTGCTTCGGCATCTCTCAGATGGTCATCTCGCGGGAGATTCAGCGCTGCCCTTGTCGTTGATAATGCAACAGACTCGGAATATCAACCGTTTCCAGGCACACCCGCGAGTGGACGGCAGCTAAGCTTGAGTGCCACCTACGCCTGGTAACTGTTCCTCGATCCAGCCCAACAGATCATCTGAGAATTCATCACGATTCTCCTCATTGAGCATTTCGTGGCGTCCGTCCGCATAGATTTTCGTCGACAGACACGTATGGCCGGATTTGGTGTAGTGCATTGCGAGTTTGGTGATGCCCTGCTGACCGCCAACGGGGTCATCGGAACCACCAGTGAACAGTATCGGCAGATCAGCTCGGATGCGCCGCAACTCACGGTCGGATGCGATGGACTTCAATCCGCCCAATAAATCGATCCATAAACGGCAGCTGTATGGTCCGCCGCATAAGGGATCGTTAACGTATGCGTCAACTTCTGCGGCATCGCGTGACAGCCAGTCGAGTTCTGTGCGGGCGGGCGCAAACGGTTTGTTGAAGTCGCCAAACCCCAGTTTGTCGAGCAGTGCACTTTTGCCGCGAATCCCATGTCGCCAGGATTCGATGCGAGCGAGGATTCGCCCCGGCAATAGTTTGGTTTTCTCAGGCCAGGTTGAGGCGGATAGAACGAGTGCGGTGAGCCGATAGCCATGCCGCATCGAAAAATACTGTGCGATGTAAGACCCCATGCTGTGGCCGAGCAGCACGATAGGCAGGCCAGGGAATCGATCGCCGATCATGTCGTTTACCAGCAGCCCGTCGTCCGTTAGCAGTTGCCAGCCACCGTGATCTGCGAAGTGGCCGAGTTCCTCGGCGTCGGCGCCGTGACCCCTGTGGTCATGCGCGATAACAGCAAAACCGCGTGCGGTAGCCAGCTCCGCGAATCGGGCATATCGACGGTGGTGTTCGCCCAGACCATGAAAAATCTGTATCACACCGACGACGTTGCCCAGAGGCAGCCAGTGCGTGCCTCGAATTACATGTTTATCCGGTGTCGTTAGCTCAAACGGCTCAGTTTGCATGTCGGTCATTCCCGTAACACGAGCGTAAGTTATCCCCTTATACTGCAAGACATGATTGATCTTTACTACTGGCCGACGCCAAATGGCCACAAGATATCGATCATGCTCGAAGAGTGTGATCTTTCCTACAACACCATTCCTGTGCGGATCGGCGAGGGCGATCAGTTTGCGCCTGATTTTCTGAAAATCGCACCCAACAACCGCATGCCGGCGATCGTTGACCGGGACACCGGCGTGTCGGTATTCGAAGGTGGAGCGATTCTGATCTACCTTGCTGAAAAGGCTGGAATGTTCCTGCCGACTGCAATGCAACAGCGGTTCGAAGTGCTGCAGTGGTTATTTTGGCAGGCAGGCGGCCTCGGACCCATGGCCGGACAACTGAGCCACTTCGTTAACTACACTCGCGAAGCAATGCCGTACGCGCACAAACGATACGCTGATGAGTACGATCGCCTGCTTGCTGTTATGGACGTCCGACTACGAGACCGGGAGTTTCTGGCAGGTGAATATTCCATCGCAGATATCGCCAGCTTCCCGTGGGTCTTGCCGTATAAGCGCCTCGGTAATGATCTGGACAAGTTCGTCAATCTGCGGCGCTGGTTTGACGCATTGAAACAACGTCCGGCTGTGCGCAAGGGAGTCGATCTTGGTAAGGACTGGAAACGTGCTGAACGACAAAGTGATTCAGCGAGGTCGATAATATTCGGCCAAAACTCACAAACGGTATTCGATGCCGCGGAGTAGTGACTTGAAATTCTACGATTGCAAAACAGCGCCGAGTCCTCGACGTGTGCGGATTTTCATAGCTGAGAAGGGGTTAGATATTGAAACGGTGCAAATTGATTTAGGCGCTGGCGAACAGTTTGGAGACGTGTTCCGGGCGATCAATCCGGACTGTGTTGTACCGGTTTTGCAGCTTGATAATGGCAGCTGCCTCAGCGAAGTGATTGCGATTTGTCATTACCTCGAAGCGCGCTATCCGGAGCCGGCACTTCTGGGTACCAGTGACGAAGAGCGTGCGAGAATTCTTATGTGGAACTGCAAGGTCGAGCAGCAGGGCCTGTGGTCTGTCGCTGACGCTTTTCGAAACTCGGCCAAAGGACTGCAAGGCAGAGCTCTGCCCGGAATGGTCGCGTATCCGCAAATTCCGGAACTGGCGGAACGCGGGCGTGGCAAGCTTGAACAGTTCTTTCGCCGCATCGACGATCAATTGGCCGACAACGAATTTATAGCGGGAGACAGATTTTCGATTGCCGATATCGCTGCGGTGGTCGTGGTGGATTTCTCGAGCTGGATCAAATTGTCAGTGCCCGAAGACGCAGAGAATATCCAGCGCTGGTATAAAGCTGTGTCAGCTCGCCCCAGCGTCGCGGCCTGAAATTTCGGGCGTTAGTGAAGAGAAGCCCAGGTAGAACAGAAGACCAATCTTTATCAACTCAAGCGATGAGTAGATCGCGTGAGCGTAGGATTTTCCTGGCTCGATGCCGTCAATGATCATCTGCGTGCGCTCGGCGAGTTCGGGGGTAAGCCACACCGATTGTGCGATGACGATCAGAGCGAGCAAGCCGCAGAAACCCCAAAGTCGTGGTGCTCTACCCGACGCTCGCACAACGATGAGTAATACGACCAGCGCTACAAGCTCAGCCTTGTTCAACGCGGCAAATACAACACGTCCGATATCAAGCGCGATCGGGCGAGTGATTGTTTCGGCTGTGAAACGGATGGGCGTAGCAATCATAGAAACGCCAATGGTGATGCCGACCCACAGGAAGCAAACCCACGCGGGATTCAGAAGAGCATTGCGTAATCGATTCATCACAGTCATATAATGCACCATGCCTATGCCAGAATCACAACTCGCTTCGACTGTCCTGATGATTCGACCGACTCGATTTGAGAGTAATCCGATGACAGCCGGGTCAAACGTCTTCCAGGGTCGCTCAACCGCAACGCCAGAAGAGCAGCAGGAGGCCGCGATTCTGGAGTTTGATGCGCTGGTCGATGCGCTGCGATCTGCGCGAATCAACGTCATTGTCGAAAATGACACGCCCGACCCGCATACGCCGGACTCGATATTTCCGAATAATTGGGTGAGTTTTCACGCTGACGGCCGGGTGGTGTTATATCCGATGGAAGCGGCCAATCGAAGGACGGAGCGCCGTGCTGACATTATTGACAGGCTGGCGAGCGAACACGGCTTTCAAATTACGGACGTTCTGGATTTGAGCGAACACGAGGCTGCCGAACACTTTCTCGAAGGCACTGGCAGCATGGTGCTGGATCGCAGCAACAGAATCGCCTACGCCTGTCTGTCAACACGTACGCAGCTTGATCCGCTCGGTGATTTCGCGCAGCGAATGGACTACGACGTTGTGTCATTTGACGCTGTTGATCGCACCGGGATTCCGATTTATCACACCAATGTTGTGATGCACGTTGGTGAGGCGGTCGCCGTCATTTGCGATGCAGCGATAACTCGCGACGAGCAACGTGCAGCGGTATTGGCGCGGCTAAGAGATACCGGCCACGATATCGTTCATCTCAGTTACGATCAGCTCGACGCCTTTGCCGGAAACATGCTGGAACTTCGAAATACCGAAGGAGATCGGGTACTTGCGATGTCCACCCGGGCATGGGAATCGCTGGATGCCGGTCAGCGATCAACGTTACAAGCGAATGCTCGAATCGTCAGGTCGCCAATCGATAATATTGAGAATTCAGCCGGTGGCAGCGTTCGCTGCATGCTCGCAGAAGTTCATCTGCCTCATTCGTAGTAGGAAGGCCTTTGGGCCTTTAAATCATTGAATTCGCCCACAAATATCACTTCAGTTTCTAAATTTCCCCGGAGGAGAAATCCCATGGCTGGATCAAATCCCAACAAGTCAATTGTGGTGGCCGCAATAAGCGTTCTTGCCATCGTCTTCGTCATCTCGAATATCTACAAGACGGTACCGGTCGGCCATGTTGGCGTCGCGACGCTCTTCGGTAAGGCGCAAGCGCTAGGTTACCCGGAGGGACTGCACATCCCTGTGAACCCCTTGTACAAGTGGACGATGTTTGACGCTCGTAAGAAAACGCATCTGGAAACGGCAAACGTCCCGAGCCAGGATCAGCTGCAGACCCGGCTGGACGTAAGTGTGCAATATCGTATTGACGGTGCAATGGCAGCGAAGATACTGGGCGCGACCGGTACCGCAGAAGCAGCAGTACGCGTGCATCTCGTCCCGAAATTACGATCCTTGTTACGTGAACAGGGAAAGAGCGTTCGCCGAGCTGAGGATTTCTTTCTGGAGGAGACCCAGGAAACGTTGCAGACCGCGCTAACCGATGGGCTTCGAGATGACTTGGCGCAACAGGGCATCATCGTTTCCGAGGTGTTGATTCGCGATATCACTCTGCCACCCTTCATTGTTCAGGCGATCGAGCAGAAGAAAGAACGTGAGCAGGCGGTTGAGCAAGAAAAGGCCGAGCTCGAGCGCGTTCGAACTGAGTTGCAGCAAGAAGTGGCACGTGCGCAGGCGGGCCGTGAGGCTGCAGAAGAAGAAGCTGCTCGAAAGAGGATTCTCGCTGATGCCACAGCCTACGAAATCACCCAGATCAATAATGCGATTTCAAGCAATCCGGCGTATATTCAACTGCAATCACTCGAAGCATTGAAATCTATCTCCAAGGACCCGGCTAGCAAGGTGTACTTCCTGGATGGTTCGAGCCCGAGCCCGTTGCCACTGATGCATATTGGGGATAAGCAGTAAGTTAGCGCCCGCACGCATTTACGAATGAATGTGGGACGGGGACCGGGTGACCGGTTCCCGTTTTGTTATTCTGGACGCTCAAAAAGAAGATGAACGTAATGAGTAAAGACAAAATTCTGATGTGCCCACCCGACTTTTTTACGGTTGAGTACGTCATAAATCCCTGGATGGCAGGACATGAAGAGACGCTGAGCCTGGAAAAGGCGCGCCAGCAGTGGGACGAATTGCGTGGCAAGCTCAGCGAGTTTGCCGATGTCGTGATAATGGATGCACAGCCAGAATTACCCGACATGGTTTTCACGGCCAACGCAGGCGTGGTCTACGGTAATAAGGCTATCGCCAGTCACTTCATGCCGCATGAACGGCGCCCTGAAGAGCAACATTTCAAGAAGTGGTTCGCCGAGAACGGATTTGAGCTTCTGGATCTTGATGAGAAAATCGGTTTCGAAGGCGCGGGTGACTGCCTGGTCGATCGCGGTGGACCCTGGTTGTGGACGGGCCTCGGTTTTCGAACTGAAATAGAAGCACACGCAGAGATTGGCAGATTCTTCGATACAGAAGTGGTTTCGATTCGGCTGACTGATGCGCGTTTTTACCACATTGATACCTGTTTCTGTCCGTTGACCGACGGGTTTCTGATGTATCACCCGCCAGCGTTTGACTATGATTCCCGGATCTCAATCGAGAGTCGTATTCCGCCTCACAAACGTATTGTTGTGGATACGGCAGATGCCGGAAACTTCGCGTGCAATGCGGTCAATATCGGCGACCAGGTGATTCTGAACAAAGCGTCAGATCCGCTGAAAGCTCGATTGATGCTCGCTGGCTTTAAGGTCCATGAAATCGAGTTGTCGGAGTTCTTAAAAGCGGGTGGCTCGGCGAAGTGTCTGACCCTGAAACTGACTGAACCCGTACGGTAATAACAGCATGAACGATCCGCATTGTTACAGCATCCGGCCGCTTGATGCCGCGGCGCATCTGTTCGAGGTACGACTGACGGTTGCCAAACCGGACGAAGCTGGCCAGATTTTCGCGATGCCAGCCTGGATTCCCGGAAGCTACATGATTCGGGATTACGCGAGACACGTCGTCGCGATTCGAGCAGAAGCAGGTGGCGTAGGACTTGCGGTCAGCAAGCTCGACAAAAGCCGTTGGCAAACAGCACCGACTGAGCGATCGGTGACACTGGTGCTGGAAATTTACGCGCATGATGAAAGTGTGCGTGGCGCGCATCTGGACAGTACACACGCCTATTTCAATGGTCCTTGCGTTTTTCCAGCGGTCGTCGGGCAAGAAGATGTTACTTGCGAGGTCGCGATTGGCGGAGAAGATTTGCCGGAGGCCAGGCACTGGCGAGTAGCGACCTCCATGAACAGAGCGGGTGCAGAGCCCTACGGATTCGGCCAATACGTAGCGAATGATTATGCTGAGCTCATCGATCACCCGGTTGAAATAGCGGCGCTCTCGATCGGTGAATTTCAGGCGGGCGGGATTCCACATGTGATCGCTATTCGCGGCAGGACCAAAGCCGATATGGCGCGTCTGTGTCACGACCTTTCGACGCTGTGCTGTTTTCATATGAAAATGCTGGGTACGCCTCGTGACCTTGATCGCTATGTTTTCTTGCTATACGCACCCGGTAGCGGATACGGCGGGCTCGAGCATCGATGGTCATCGAGCCTTGTTTCCAATCGTGACAGTCTTCCGATTCGAGGTGATGAAGGCATCTCACCCGAATACCGTACGTTCCTGGGCCTGGTCAGTCATGAGTATTTCCATCTATGGAATGTCACGCGCATGAAGCCAGCGGTTTTCACGCCTCATGATCTGTCTCAGGAATCACACACAGAACTTCTGTGGGTGTTTGAAGGTATTACGTCTTACTACGACGACCTGGCACTCGTGCGATCCGGGTTGATTCCGGCATCTGAATACCTGGAGTTAGTAGGCCAGACAATTACACGGGTTATTCGCGGGCAGGGCAGGCGCCGGCAAAGCGTTGCCGAATCAAGTTTCGATGCGTGGACGAAGTTCTACAAGCAGGATGCAAATGCTGGCAACGCGATTGTCAGTTATTACGCCAAGGGGTCGCTGATTGCCCTTGCTTTAGACCTCAAGATTCGTTCCGAGACCGAAGGCCGCATCAGTCTTGATGACGTCATGCGAGTCTGCTGGGACAGATGGGGCGAAACCGGCAAGGGAATGCCTGAGCGTGGACTTGAAGAGGTTAGTTCCGAAGTCTCCGGTCTTGATCTTGGTGACTTCTTTGATGCTGCCGTTCGGGGTACCGGCGAATTGGCGCTGGAGCAGTTGTTGAATGACCACGGCGTTAAGTACTGCATGCGAAAATCGCAGGGTCGAAAAGACAAAGGCGGCGACAAGGTCGACGATGGAAAATTGCCCAATGTGTGGTTGGGTGCAATTCTTGCGGCCCGCAGTGAAACGCCGATATTCGCAAGTCTTTCAAATGGTGGTCCAGCCGAACGCGCCGGAGTATCGCCCGGGGACGAACTCGTTGCGCTCGACGGAGTGCGTGCGAATGTTTCGGGAAGCGACACGCGCTTTCGGCGTTATCGACCGGGTGACAAGTCCGAGCTAACCGTGTTTCGTGGTGATGAGCTGCTGACGCTCAAACTGACATGGGCCGAAGCTCCGAACGACACCTGCTATCTGGAAGTCGATGCGGATGCCAACGAAACAGCGACTAAACACCGGGAAAACTGGCTGGCAGCACGGTGACATTATTGGCTAACCCTACGCTGCGCCTTTTCATCGGCGCTGCGTTAATTAGCCTGTCTCCGATCTGGGTTCGGCTGGTCGATGTGGCGCCATCGACGAGTGGTTTTTACCGGGTGCTGTTTGGAAGCGCGGCTTTGGCGGTCTACCTGATAGCAACTCGCAGACAACTGCATCTGTCGCAGCGTGCCTGGTGGTTGGCGATTGCGGCGGCGATCTTCCTGACGTTCGACCTCTGGTTCTGGCATCGAAGCATCAATTACATCGGCCCGGGTCTTGCCACTCTGCTCGCAAACTTCCAAGTCTTCATTATGATGATTGCGGGTATCGTCTTTCTTAAACAGATGCCGAGCCCGGTTCAACTGCTCGCTGTCCCGCTGGCACTATTAGGTCTTGCCCTTATTATTGGTTTTGATTGGAGCGCGCTGCCGGAAGACTATACGCTTGGCGTTGTCTTCGGGCTGCTCACCGCGCTTATGTACGCAGCATACTTATTGACGCTCCGTGCGGTTCGCAAAACGTCTGCATTCCGGGTGCTCACCCGTGAAATGGCAGTTATCTCTGTGTTCTGCGCCGTGATGATGGCAATGACGGTTCTGGCGGAAGGTGAGTCGCTGGCGATATCGACCTATGAGGATCTCGGCTGGCTCGTTGCCTATGGCGTCCTCTCGCATTGCATGGGTTGGTTGTTCATCGCGAGCAGTTTGTCGGAAGTATCAACAGTCGAAGCGGGGCTTGCGCTGCTGCTGCAGCCAACACTCAGTTTCTTCTGGGAAGTTTTATTCTTCGATCGTGCGATGACTGCGATAGAGCTTGTGGGTGCGGGAATTGCGTTGGCGGCCATATACCTTGGTTCCAGACCGTCATCAAAGCAAATCTAAGGCACTGGGCAAAACCGCAACCTGGAAGTCGGTCTGCAGCGGTTGGACTTCACCGTCCAGATGAGACGGAATAGGTTCCTCAGCCTTGATCGACAGGCTCGTAACAGGCTGATGAATGATTTCGTCTTCCTGCATATGCTCGCCATTCATTAATTTGGGTAGCAGCGTGAGGATGCGGCGCCGCGTTACTGGTTTTGCGATAAGCAGTTCCATCCGGTTGTCGGCATTGTCG
Source organism: Gammaproteobacteria bacterium (assembly GCA_009937445.1). Lineage (GTDB taxonomy): Bacteria > Pseudomonadota > Gammaproteobacteria > Steroidobacterales > Woeseiaceae > UBA1847. The sequence goes on from JAACFM010000037.1 coordinate 24,898, forward strand.
GCCATTGGCGCGATATGAAACATCCCACCGACCCATGGCCCGTTACTGATCGTTGCCAGAGTGAGCGGTCCATCCCATGTGTAGTCTCCCGTTGTTATTCGTAATCGTGGACTGGCTATGCCGCCGAGCATGGTTCTGAAGATCGCCAGCAGGTAAACGAGGTCGCCAATCGGCAGCCGAATTGATTGTGCTATCCGAGTTGCTTTCGCATCGAAACCAATGCCCGCACCGTTGGCGTAAAAGCGATCATTGCAGCGGCCGACATCAATTTTCCTTGGTGCTCCCTCTGCATCGATTCGGTCGCCCAGTAATTGCGTGGCGTGTTCCCAGTTCAAAGGAATGTCGCAGGCTTTGGCGAAGTCGTTTCCGGTTCCCGTGGGAATGACGCCAAGTGCAGCATTGTTTTTGGAGCGCATGATCCCGTTTACGGCCTCATGTACGCTGCCATCGCCGCCAGCAACCACAATGCGCGTCACTCCTGCATCGACGTGCCGCAACACCTGTGCCTCGAGGTCACCGACTGACCGGCTCGCGTGATATTCGATCGGAACCCCGCTCTTCTCCAATAGCTCAAGAATTCGCGGTTGGCGACGCCCGGCACGACCGCGTCCCGCGGTTGGATTTAGAAACAGGTGTATCGTGTCTGCAGCCATTGCCCGATGCTACAATGGGTTCGACTGTTCTCGCAAAGACGGATATGCAGCAATGTTGGAATTGGGCGTTAAATTCTTAATCAGCTACTTCATCGGATCCCTGATGGGCGCGATGCTAATGGGTAAATTGCGAGGCGGCGTCGACATACGAACGATGGGTAGTGGTAATGCGGGCGGCACAAACGCGTTGCGCACTCAGGGTGTGTTTTTTGCCCTCGGTGTGATCATTATCGATATTGGCAAAGGGGTGATTGGAGCAGGCGTTATCCCGGAGCTCAACGTACCGTTCGTTCCTGAAGATCCAATGCTCTCCAGA
>JAACFM010000005.1 GCA_009937445.1 Gammaproteobacteria bacterium
TGGAGAAAAGCGCAGCACTGATGACAGCATTGAAAGTGATCGAGCTTTGGGAGTGGCAGCACTGTGAGTATGAAGCAGGAATGCTCAAACGGGAAACGCTGCCGGTGGATTCGTGGCGACTGTGGTACCACGGTAAAGGACAGAGCCCGGTGCCAATTCAGGAAATATGGGCGCTGCGAAAGGAAGTTATGAATCCCAAATTCGTGCAGTTCTTTGAAGAAAATATTGTACAACATCAATTATCGTAGGGTGTCTGCAGGAGGACGTATATGACTATGAAAGTAATCGGGGCAGGCGTTGGACGTACAGGAACCTATTCCCTGAAGCTTGCCATTAATCGACTTGAACTGGGTCCATGTCACCACATGGAAGAAGTTCTCCACGCAATGGACGTTCAGGTACCGCTTTGGTCGGCAGCTGCAGCTGGAGATCCGGACTGGTCGACGATCTTTCATGGGTACCAGAGCGCTGTGGATTGGCCCACAGCTTGTTTTTTCCGCGAACTGGTCCGGGAGTTTCCGGCAGCCAAATTCGTATTGACGCAGCGTGACCCGGAAAGATGGGCAGACAGCTTTGGTGGAACGATTTACAAGTTGCTGGCGGGGAGAGCCGAGGCGCCACCCGAGATGAGTGCCTGGCTTGAAATGGCGAGTGATGTCATCACCCAGAGCGGTTTTCCTGCCGGTCTTGATCGCGATGGGTTGGCCGAGGCATTTATCGCCCATAACGAAGCTGTCAAAGCCGCGATCCCGGCCCGTCAGCTACTTGAGTTTGAGGTCAAGGATGGCTGGGGGCCACTCTGTGACTTCCTGGATAAGCCAGTTCCAGACGAGGCGTTTCCACGCACCAATCATCGCGAGGAATTCTGGGATCGTGTCAATGGCAAGCTCTGAAAGCAGTAAGCGTTTTACGAGGCGTTAGTTTGAGGCTGCCGCCGGCGCAGAAAAATCGATACAACCGCCATGGCTCCCGCGGCCAGCAAACAGTAAGCGCCGATAAATTTCATTTGTGTTGGCAGCGCCAGGCCCATATCGATCAACGTCCCGGTTAAGCCGGGGCCCGCGGCGGTTGCCAGCACAACCGCCGAAACGGTCACAGATCGAATAGAACCCAGATAGACAACACCGTAAATTTCCGGCCACAAAGAACCGAAGAGTGTCGACGAAATACCGTAACTTATCCCCAGCAGCACCATGATGATGTAGAGCGAATAGGCCGGTCCACCGACAGAGATCGCGAAACAGGCGGCCGACAAGGGAAGAAGGAAATAGGGTAATACCCTGGTCGCCCCGACCCGATCTATGATCGCGCCCGTTACCAGCGCACAAGCGACTGTAATCAGCGCCAGTACTATCAGCGATTGAGCGAACAGTTGCGGCGGCCAATCGTTGAACGCTGTCATGTAGTTTTGATGATAGAAAACGGTGGTGCCGACGAAACCCGGACCAAGCACCCCGATCAGCAAGACCCAGAAAACCGGATCGCGCACGACTTCCCGGCGTGTCCAGCTTCGCACATGACGTGATGGCTGGTCCGCTTTCGCCTCGTGTCCGTGCGGTTCACGGGGCTTGCGATAGGCCCAATAGGAAAACGGCAACCCCACTACGAGCAGTGCAACAGCGCCAGCGATCCACCCTGCTTGATAACCGTAGGCAATTGCTATCGCCGAAAAGGCCAGTGGCAGAGTCGCTTCTCCACCTTGATGACCCAGCACGACCAACGAGACTGCCCTTCCTCTCTCGACCGCGAACCAGCGTCCGGTCGCTGTCAGTGCCATATGCGTCATCATTCCCTGACCAAAAAGACGCAGCAGGAAAATGGCTGTAATCAACACCAGTAATGAGGACGCATATCCTGCCATTAGCGTCGCAGCCGCCAGCGTTGGGACAACGAACGCGATCATCCTGTGGGCTGGTATGGAATCGACCAGGCGCCCCAGAAAAGGAAGGCAAACTGCGCTTCCCAACGTGGCAAACATATAGATACGACCGATTTGTCCGTGGCTGAGATCAAAGGTCGCCTGCCATTCGGCAATCGATGCAGAGATGAAGTAGGTCTGCCCGAAACTGGAAAAAAATGTCAGCACGAATCCGCCGGCTATCCAGCGGAAATTGTTCCTGATGAACTTCAACATGGCGCTATCGTCGGACTCGCGCGCGGTACTTTCTGCCTTTGATAGGTCGATCGCTGAGTTGCCGCTGCGCTTTTTGCGCATACTGATTCTGTACGGCAACATAGCCGTATGAATCAAACAGGTCGATTGATCCAACGGCATCGCCTGGAATTGTGCCCTGCGCCGTCAACGCACCCAATAAGTCTCCCGGTCGCAGTTTATTCTTCCGTCCGCCGCTAATCTGTATTGTCGTCATCTTCGGGTTTAGCGCATCATCACCGCGCTTAGCATCGGGAATACCGCGCTTCTGCAGCAGCGCATCGGGAAGCGCTTTTTCAATCTCTTCCAGTCGCCACATTTCGCGATCTTCAACCAGACTCACGGCGACACCCGTCTTGCCCGCGCGCCCCGTTCTTCCAATGCGGTGCACGTAGATCTCTGCCTGAGGTGGCAATTCATAGTTGAAAACAGCATCGATATCTTTTACATCCAGACCGCGCGCCGCAACGTCCGTAGCGATCAGCACACTCGCGCTTCGATTTGAGAATCGCACCAACACCTGATTTCGTTGTGCCTGATCCAGATCGCCATGCAGCGCAATCGCAACAATTCTCTCTCGCTGCAGATAATCAGCGACTTCGGCACAATCGATCTTGGTATTACAAAACACCAGGTTGAGTTCCCCGCCCCACGCACGCAGGACTCGAAGTAACTCTGCGTTTCGGTTTTCACGAGTCACCGAACACCAGGTCTGCGTAATCTGCGCCGGCTGCTCGTCGTCGGTAACATCAACGATAATCGGATCGCGCTGCACTCTCGCACTCATTTCGGCAATGGCGTCCGGATACGTCGCACTGAATAACAGCGTTTGGCGTTTGCTCGGCACGAAAGCAAGGATCGCAGCCAGTTCGTCCATGAAGCCCATGTCCAGCATTCGATCTGCCTCGTCGAGGACAAATGTCTGCAGGTCCGAAAGGTCGATGACACCGCCGCGCAGGTGCTTGTGCACACGGCCGGGTGTGCCGACAATAATGTGCGGACTGCGCTGCAGGGACGCCGTTTGATCTCGCAGCGGAGAGCCGCCACACACACTCAGAATTTTGATGTTGGGAATCGCCCGCGCCAGTCGACGAAGCTCTTTGGAGACCTGGTCGGCCAGCTCTCGTGTCGGGCATAAGACGAGTCCCTGAGTTTTGAACATCGCGACGTCCAGCCTGGTTAGCAAACCCAGACCAAATGCTGCTGTTTTTCCGCTGCCCGTCTTGGCACGCGCTAGCACGTCCTTGCCTTCGATTAGCGGTGGTAGTGTCTTGGCCTGAACCAGGGTCATCTCGACATAGCCAAGATCGGCCAGATTACCCAGCAGTTCTGGCTTCAGGTCGAGGGTGCTGAAATCGCTAGAGTCTGACATCAGCTCTACTGCTTGTTCTTGTAGACAACGCCACCCTTCATCACGAAATCGACGTCTTCCAGCTCGCTGATGTCAGCAATCGGATCGCCGTGCACTGCAATAATATCTGCGAATTGTCCGGGCTCGATCTTGCCAACTTTGTCCGCCCAACCAAGGAGTTCGGCCGCCAATGAAGTCGCCGACATGATGGCCTGCTCCGGCGTCATACCAAAGCGAACTGCGCGGGCAAATTGTTTGCCATTATCACCGTGCGGATACACGCCGGAGTCTGTGGCAAAGACGACCTTGGCACCCATATTGACAGCGAGTGTGAAGCTCTGCCGCTGTACTGTGCCGACCTCATGTTCCTTGTTGATGTTTTCTTCTGGCACGCCATTTGCCGGGCCCATCTCCAACGTGTACTCGGTATTGTAGATATCGATCGCGAAATAGGTGCCGCGGTCAATGCCCATCTGGATTGCTTCGCGGTCCAGAAAGCTCGCATGCTCGATAGAATCGACGCCGGCAGTAATGGCTCTCTTGATGCCTTCATTTCCGTGCGCGTGGGCGGCAACCTTGCGCCCGTGTGTGTGCGACTCATCGACGATCGCCTGCATTTCTTCGAGCGTGTATTGCGTCATACCAACTTTGGTACCTTTCGAGAACACACCGCCGGTGCCACAAAATTTCGTCAGGTCGGTCCCGTATTTCACATTCTCCCGGACCTTTGCGCGTGCTTCCCAGGGACCATCCGCCACGCCATCGCTACGCTCATTAAACGATGCGTTCAGGGCATTGTTGTCGCAATGACCGCCGGTAATGCCGAGACTCGGCCCGGAAACAGCCATGCGCGGGCCCGGCACTTCGCCCGCATTGATGGCGTTACGCAATGCAACGTCAGCATAGTCGGGCGCACCCACATTTCTGATGGTTGTGAAGCCGGCCATGAGGGTCTTTTCAGCGTTCACGACACCGCCAATCGTCGCCCGGTGCGGGGACTGGAAATAACCGGCGAAGAAGTAGTTATCCAGATTGCCCACAACATGCGTATGCATATCCATCACGCCAGGCAAGACAAATGACGACGACAGATCGATAACTTCCGCGCCATCCGGAATCTGCGTTCTGGAGTCACCAACCGCGATAATCTTGTCGTCTTCAACAACAATTACCGCATTTTTGCTGACCTTGCCGTTGCTTGAATCGAACAGCGAGCCGGCCTTGATGATCGTAATTTCACCAGCAACAGCCGACGTACTCAGTAGCGCGGCGACGAGAGCCGCGCCTACTATGGAATTTCCTTGCATTGGAACTATCCTCTTAGGGTACGACCACCCTATCGCATCTTCTCTCGCGGTAGTTGAATACTTAGCCGCGAACGGATCTCTGCGTCTATCTGCTCGGAAATGTGCTGCGGGCGACTGCCAGCGAGAATCTCTTCAACTTTCTTCTTCGCCCGCTGCAATACATCGGTCGATCCCTGTTCGGCCCAGTCCTTCGGGCTCAGCCGATCGCCCACTTCCGGGTAAACATAGTCGCGCTTCATCAGGTTGAGGGTTTGGTCGTGACCCAGGTAATGAACGGGCCCCTCCAGACAAACTTCCCGCATCGTTTCGAAAGACAGGCTGTCCGCATTCACCTCAATACCGCGAATCGTGCGATTGATAGCGCCGAGCATATCGTTATCGATAACGTAGCCTTCAAGGCTGGTTCCCAAGAGACTCCCCTGCATGCCCGCGGATTCGTATACAAGATTGGCGCCGCAGTGACCTGCCAGCGTGTTGGTATAGCCTTTCTCATAACCTGACTGCGCGTCGGGTATCTTCGAGTCAGCCATGCCAGCCGCTATTCCGGTCGGCAGATCATAGTGCCGCCCCATCTGACCACACGCAGCCATCAATACCGCCTGTTCTCCGCTACCGCCGCTCATGGCACCGGTTCTGAGATCGGAAACAAATGGCCAGGTACCAAAAATCGCCGGATGCTTCGGTGCCAGAAGATTGACGTACACGAGGCCCGCAAGAACTTCTGCAACTTCCTGCACGACGGCCCCGGCCAGAGACGCCGGACTGGTCGCGCCCGCCTGACCGGCAGCGAGTAATAAAATAGGCATCCCGCCGCGAACACAGGTCTCCATCACGTGGCAAGCGTCCTCCGCAAAACGCAGTGGCGGCACGACGAAGCAACACGACAGGCTCGCGAACGGTCGCTCACGCCACTTATCTTCACCGCCGGCAATCATGTGCAGCATGGAGAGACCGGCTTCCGCATTTTCCGGCTTGATAAAACTCAGGCCGATGTGCTTGCTGGTTCCGGATGCACACGCATAAGCGGTGTTGATGTCCATATCCATGGACGACGCCATGTCCCGCGGAACCAGTGATCGCTGATAGAAATGAATGTGGTCCATCTCGTTGACAATGCAGGCGACGTCATAGAGATCAGACAGTGTCGATTCACGATACTCCCGCGTTTCGCAGTCCACCATGTGCACCGCGGCCCCGGCAGTACCGAAGTGGGTACTCGTACCGCTGAGCAGCATGTCGTATTTGGGGTCCTGGCCGAAAAGGGTGATGTTGCGGGCGGCGTTGGCGATGGTATCTTCGACCAGAGCGCGCGGGAACAAAAGGCGACCTTCGTCCGAGTAGCTGCCGCCAGCAGCCGTTACCAGTTCGATGCTGCTCGGTATCGCATTCGCCAGACCGATCTTTTCCAAGACATCCAGAACCGCGCTATGGATTAGCTCAACATCAGTTTCGGACAGCGGTTGGTAGCGACCGCTGGACATACCCGGACGCACCGCCCTTTCTTCGTCCGGCGTTGGCGCTGCATGGAGCGCCTTGCGAGCCGCGCGACCTCCTCTACGACGAGTATCAGCCATCTCTTGCCCTCAGTAACGATTCTGCGCAAGATAGCTGTAGATCAACTGATGATCAATCAAAACTATAATCATTTGAGGGAGCTCGCATGACCACACATGCTCGAATCGCCATCGTAGGTGGCGGCATAATGGGTGCCGGACTGCTGTATCACCTTGCAGAACAAGGATGTAGCGATGCCATATTGATCGAAAAAGGCGAGCTGACTTCCGGCTCTACCTGGCATGCCGCAGGCCAATGCCCGAGCTTCGTCGGCAACTACAACCTCTCAAAAATTCATGCTTACACCATCGATCTCGCGAAGAAACTGGAGGACATGACCGGCCAGAGTGTCAATTGGCATCAGAGCGGCGGCATTCGTCTTGCGACCAATCAGGAAGAGCTTGACTGGTTTCATTTCATCAAGGGCTTCGACGACAACTGCGGATCAAAGACCGAGATTATCAGCGTTGATGAAATTCAACGCCTCCATCCGTTCCTGACAACCGACGGTGTACTCGCCGGTGCCCACACCACCAACGACGGCCACATAGACCCGTCGAGCATGTGCCAGGCGCTCGCCAAGGCCGCCCGTAGCCTGGGCGCGAAAATCCAGCGGCACAACCGGGTAACGGACATTCGCGCATTGCCGAGTGGCGAGTGGGAAGTCGCCACCGAAAAAGGCAACATTGTCGCCGAGATTGTCGTCAATGCGGCTGGTTGTTTTGCCCGAACCGTTGCACAGATGGTGGGCACTGACGTTCCGGTAACGAGTGTCGAGCATCAGTACGTGGTGACAGGACCCGTGCAGGAGTTCATCGACAGGGACGAAGAGGTCCCGGTCATACGAGACCCTTATGCGTCCTGCTATGTTCGGCAAGACCAGAACTCGGGTCTGATCGGCATCTATGAGAATATTGATCTCGCCGAGCCCTGGTTACCCAGCGGCATACCGCCATGGGAATCGGACAGCGAGCTGTTTCCCGACAATCTCGAACGCATAATGCCGTGGCTGGAGCGAGCACTTGAGCGCATGCCAATCCTCGCAGACGCCGGTATCCGCCGGGTTGTTAACGGCGCAATTACACACACACCCGATGGTTTACCCCTCCTCGGTCCTGCCGCCGGTATAAGAAACTACTGGATGGCCTGCGGCTCGTCATTCGGCATCGCCCAGGGCGCTGGCTGCGGCAAATATCTGGCGCAGTGGATGCTCGACGGTGATGCAGAAATTAATATGACCGGGTTCGATCCGCGTCGCTTTGGTGCCTATGCCGACGAGTCGTACACACGCGCAAAAGTGTTTCAGGATTACGGCAGAACCTATGCGTCCACGCTTCCCGGTGAAGAACTTCCCGCGGGCCGCCCAAGGCGCACCAGCCCCCTGTATACAACGCTCAAACAACACGGCTGTGTGTACACGGAAGGTTTCGGCTGGGAGAGGCCCAAGTGGTTCTCGCTCGACGGACGCGAAGAAGACTACAGTCATCGACGCAACAACATTTTCGACCTTATAGCCGCTGAATGCCGGGCGGTCCGCGAAGCAGCCGGACTTACGGACCTGAGCGGCTTCGCAAAATACGAGGTTTCGGGAGCGGATGCCGGTGATTATCTTGAGCGCGTTTTCGCCAACAAGATGCCGGGTAAAGTCGGGGGCATTACGCTCGCTCATTTCGTTTCGGCAAACGGCAGAATTGCGGGCGAAGCAACGGTCACCCGCATCGACGATAACGCTTACTATATTTTGTCTGCCGCATCGGCCGAACTGCGGGATCTGGACCACCTGACCCAAGCCAAAAATGACGATGATGATGTCACGATCGAAAACGTGACCGATCAGCGCGGTGCTTTGGTCCTTGCCGGTCCGCGATCGCGAGACATCCTCGCGAAACTCACCGACGCCGATCTGTCCAATGAGGCATTTCCCTGGCTGACGTCCCAGGAAATCAGTATCAACGGTGCTCCTGTGCGCGCGCTGCGCGTCAACTATGTCGGTGAGCTGGGCTGGGAGTTGCATCCCGCAAACGAAACCATGAGCGGACTTTACGATGCGCTCTGGCAAGCGGGTAAAGATGCGGGCATTCGTGACGTCGGGCTCTATGCCGTCAATAGCCTGCGAATGGAAAAAGCCTACCGTGGCTGGGGCGCGGAACTGACAAATGAAGTGACTCTCACGGATGCCGACATGGCGCGCTTCGATCGCAGAAGCGACGCAGAAAAACAGCGCGACAAGAGCTGTGGATTTCGTCTGGTCTATCTGGACGTCGCGACCAGTGATTCAGATGTGCGCGGTGGCGAACCGGTTTACCTCGACGATCGGTGCATCGGCGTTACGACCTCCGGAGGCTATGGCCACCACGTCGGCAAGAGCCTCGCATTCGCCTACGTCGAAACAGATCATTCCAAAGCAGACACAAGGTTCGGTATCGACATGCTCGGTGAACGTTGCAATGCCGTCGTCTTATCCGAGCCCGTCTACGATCCCAAAAACCTGAAGCTCAAGAGCTGAGATGAGTAACGAACTTCCCAAAAAAGCGCGCGTCGTTATCGTCGGCGGTGGCGTAATCGGCTGTTCGGTCGCCTATCATCTGGCGAAGATCGGTTGGACCGATGTTGTCCTGCTCGAGCGTCAGCAGCTGGCTTGCGGCACGACCTGGCATGCTGCCGGACTGGTCGGACAGTTGCGTCCTTCGATGAACATGACACGGCTGGCCCGTTACACGCGTGAACTCTACGAGGACCTCGAAGCCGAAACCGGCCAGGCCACCGGTTATCACCAGAGCGGCTCGATCTCCATTGCCGTTAACGAAGAGCGCTTTGAAGAACTCAGGCGCAGTGCTTCGATGGCCAAGGTTTTCGGGCTCGAAGTTAATGTGATTACGCAATCCGATATCCGCGACCGTGCACCTTTGTTGCACACAGATGACGTCATTGGTGGTATCCACATTCCCTCTGACGGCTACGCCAATGCCATCGACGTAACACAGGCATTGGCCAAGGGTGCACGCGAAGGTGGCGTACAGATAGTCCAGAACTGCAAAGTCACTGCGATCCATCAGGACGACGGAAAAATTAGTGGGGTTACGACAGAACAGGGCCGGATCGACGCAGACTACGTTGTGCTCTGTGGCGGCTTATGGACTCGTGACCTTGCTGCCTCAATTGGCGTGAACGTGCCACTGCATGCCTGCGAGCATTATTACGTTTTGTTCGAGAACGTCGCAGGACTGCAGAAGGACATGCCGGTACTGCGGGACTATGACGCCTGCACGTATTACAAATACGATGCCGGGAAACTCATGGTTGGCGCTTTCGAGCCGCAAGCACGCCCCTGGGGAATGAATGGCATTCCGGAAGATTTCAGCTTCGATGAGATCCCCGGCAACTTCGAACACATGGAGCCCGTCCTCGAACAGGCGATGCAACGTGTGCCCGCTTTACAGGACGCCGGCATAAAGACGTTTTTCTGCGGCCCCGAGAGCTTCACACCCGATGTTCGATATCACCTCGGCGAGGCGCCGGAGATCAAGAACTGTTTCGTCGCCGCCGGGCTGAACTCGATCGGCCTGCAATCGGCGGGTGGCATCGGCAAGGTACTTGCAGAGTGGATCAGGGACGGACGACCTCCGGCGGATCTTTGGGAAGTCGACGTTCGTCGCGCCATGCCGTTCCAGGGCAACCGCAACTATCTTCGCGAACGCGTGACGGAGAGCCTTGGCCTCTTGTATGCGACGCATTGGCCGTTCCGTCAGTACGAGACAGCTCGGGGCGTGCGCAAGTCGCCGCTCTATGACCGGCTGTGTGCCGCGGGTGCCTGCCATGGTGAGGCATTTGGCTGGGAGCGGCCTAATTGGTATGCGCCGGAGGGCACTGCACCCGAGTATGAGTACAGCTATTTTCGCCAGAACTGGTTTGAGCACTCCGCTCGTGAGCACCAAGCGGTGCGGGAAGGCGTCGGCCTGTTTGATCTTTCCTCATTCGCCAAATTCAGACTCGAAGGACCGGATGCCGTTGATGTGCTCAACCGCATCGCGGCGAATGACATCGATGTTAGGCCGGGACGAATGGTCTACACACAATGGCTCAACGAAAAAGGCGGAATCGAGGCGGACCTGACCGTCACGAGGCTGGAGCGCGACTGCTTTCTTATCGTCACGGCGGCCGAAACAGAGATCAAGGACTTCAACTGGCTGCAGAAGAACATTCCGGCCGAAGCGAGATGTATCGCGACCAACGTAGGCTCAGCGATGTCCGTAATAGCCATCATGGGCCCACGCTCGCGAGAGTTGTTGCAGCAACTAAGTCTTGCAGACCTGTCGAACGACGCCTTCCCGTTTGCGAGCAGCCAGGAAATCGAACTCGGCTTTGCCAACGTCAGGGCATCCCGAATATCTTTCGTCGGAGAACTGGGCTGGGAGTTGTACATTCCCACAGAATTCACCCTTGGCGTTTACGATGCGATCGTCGCTGCAGGCGAGGAATTCGGACTTGTTCATGCGGGCTACCATGCGCTGAACTCCTTGCGCATTGAAAAAGGCTATCGCCATTGGAGCCACGACATCACAGATGAAGACAGTCCGCTGGAAGCCGGTCTGGGCTTCGCTGTGAAGTTCGACAAGCAAGGTGGATTCAGCGGCCGGGAAGCGCTGCTCGCGCAGAAAGAAAAGGGACTGACGCGACGCTTGCTACAGTTTCTGCTCGACGATCCTGAGCCACTGCTCTACCACAACGAGCCCATTTGGCGGAACGACGAGATCGTCGGCCATATAACATCGGGTATGTACGGACACACGCTGGGTGCCGCAGTTGGACTCGGATACGTACACCAGGCTCCGGGTGAGGATAACGAGTCACTGCTTGGCGGGCCTTACGAAATCGAAGTGGCGGGCAAGAAGATCAAAGCGAAGGCTTCATTGCAGCCTATGTATGACCCCAAAAATGAACGGATGCGAAAATGAGCAAGAACGTCATGATCAGCTGTTACAAGGGGATGGCCCAACCCTGGTTTTGCGATGTCATGGGCCACATGAATATTCGCCACTATATGGCGATGTTCGACGAATCGTCATACCAGATGTTATTCGAAGTATTCGGCTGGACCGGCAACCCCGACAACAACGGTGGACAAGGCTGGGCTGATGTTAAACATGTCATCGAGTATCAGGCTGAAGTTCACGCTGGCGATCTGCTTGAGGTGAAGGGTTGCTTGACGAAAGTCGGCAACAAGTCGATTGGCATTCGCTATGAGATGATCAACTCCGCCAAAAACGAGCTGGCTGCGACGCTCGAATGTGTATGCGTTCTTATTGATCTTCAGAGTCGAGACGCGGTCGCTCTTTCTGATGAGCAACGAGAGCGGGCAGCGAAGTATATCGGGGAATAGAGATTTGGCGCAGAGATGCTGGTGGGACGCCAATGGCTTCTCCACGACCCACAGTCGACGGTGTCGCCTATCCCTGAGCAACACCGGACCAAGAACTTAGGTATCTAACTCTTGGGCTTGGGCTTCAGCTTCAGTTTCGCTCGTGGCTTGGACGAGGGTTTGGGCTTGGGTTTAGGCTTCGGTTTGCCCTTGGGTTTCGACTTCCGATCATGCGGCTTGCCACCCGGCTTATTCGCATGCGGTTTGCCGGACTTGTAACCCGGTTTGTCTGATCGGGGCTTATCTGATCGAGGTTTATCTGCACGGGATTTACCCGACTCGTCTGCCGACCCACCGTGAAGCGAAATATTCATCGGTCTGCCACACACACGAACCTTCTTCAGATCCATAAGAATATCGCGCGGCATCCCGGAAGGCAGATCCACCAGACTGTAGCTTTGTTCGATCGATATGTGGCCGATGTGTTCGCCTGCCAGACCGGCTTCGTTGGCTATAGCGCCCACGATGTTACCCGGCTTGACGTCGTGCTCATGCCCCACCTCAATTCGGTATCGTTCCTTGTCCGAATCCAGCTCAGGTAAAGCTCTGTTGCGCGATTTATTGTCCCGCGGCCGTCTATCGTCTTTGGAATGACGCTGTGGCCGATCGTCCCTTGAGTCGCGAGCAGGTCTCTCTTTCTCAGGCGCCAATAATAACGGCTTGTCACCAATCGACATCTTCGCCAACGCTGCAGCAATCTCCAGCGCGGGGATATCGTGTTCGTCACGATACTGCTCAACCAGGTTTTGCATGAAGGTCATTTCGCCGGCAGCCAGTGTGTCGGTGATCTTCTGTTTGAAATCTGCGATACGTTTGTTGTTTACCGTTTCGGTCGTTGGTAACTCAAGTCGGGTAATTTTCTGCCGCGTTGCTCGCTCTATCGCTGCAAGCATTCGTCGCTCTCGCGGCGCGACAAACAAAATGGCTTCGCCCGATCGCCCTGCCCGACCTGTCCGGCCGATACGGTGGATGTACGCTTCCGTGTCATACGGAATATCGTAATTAACAACGTGGCTTATGCGGTCAACATCGAGACCACGAGCAGCAACATCCGTGGCGACCAGAATATCCAGTGCCCCGTTCTTCAAGCGTTCGACGGTTTGCTCGCGATGCGCCTGCGCCATGTCACCGTTCATCGCCGCTGTCGCGTAACCCCGCGCCTCCAGTTTCTCGGCGAGTTCCGTTGTCGCTGTCTTGGTACGGACAAACATCAGGATGGCATCGAAGGACTCAACCTCGAGAATTCGCGTCAGGGCATCCAGTTTGTGGTACCCGCTGACTTGCCAATAGCGTTGACGAATAGTCTCCGCTGTCGCCGTCCGGGCCTTGATGGATATTTCCTGCGGTTTATTCAGATGCCGGCGCGCGATGCGTTCAATTTCCTTTGGCATGGTCGCCGAGAACAAGGCCATCTGACGACCTTTCGGCGTCTGGTCCAAAATCCACTCGACTTCATCGATGAATCCCATACGCAGCATTTCGTCCGCTTCATCAAGGACCAGGGCCTGCAATCCGCCGAGTTTTAACGTCCCTTTGCGCATATGGTCCATCACGCGGCCAGGCGTTCCGACCACAACCTGCACACCGCGCTTCAATTGGCGAATCTGGCCCGAGTACTCCTGACCGCCATAAATCGGCAAAACGTGGAACCCTTTGATATGAGACGCATACCGCTGATAGGCCTCAGCGACCTGGATCGCGAGTTCGCGAGTCGGCGTCAGTGTCATCACCTGGACGTTGTTGTCCTGCATGTCGAGGCGGGAAAGCAATGGCAGCGCGAACGCTGCGGTCTTGCCCGTACCGGTAGGGGCATGTCCGAGCAGGTCCAGACCTTTCAACAGATGTGGAATGGCCTCTGACTGAATCGGCGACGGTGTTTCGTAGCCAATCTCCTCCAGCGCGGTGATTAACGGTTCGGCAAGGTTCAGATCGCGAAACGTCGGGGTCGCGGGGTTAGGCTTGGTCATTCTAAATTCCATGGTTTTGAGGCAGCAGGACACTTTAGCACTATCGGCAGTCCGGAGGACCAATTGCTGGGAAATGCTTCCTTGAGGGGAAACTGCATCAACGGAAGAAACCGTGTAGATTCGCGTAATGCTTGGATTTATCGACACAGGCATCATCTTCGCCTACCTGGCGCTGATGATAGCCATCGGAGTTTATGCGAGTCGCCACCAGAGCAGCGTGGAAGATTTTTTCCTCGCTGGCGGAAAACTGGGCTCCATTTCTATTGCCTGTCTTTGGCTGGCCTCCTGGGTTGGTGGTGCTGCAATTGTAGGTGGTGTTGCAAAAACACATGAATTCGGGATATCGGGTGGCTGGTACATCACCTGTATGGCGATCGGCTGCCTGTTGTTTGGTCTTCTGTTCGCCGCACGACTAAAGCGGATGGGCGAAGAACATGGGTTGCTGACATATCCGGACTTCATTGAGATACGCTACGACAGTCGCACCCGAGTTGTCGCGACAATAACAACCATCCTCGCTTATGTTGGATATTCGGCGGGCCAACTCGCCGCCGCCGGCGCCGTATTAAGCACTCTCCTCGGTTGGGATTATTCCACGTCGCTTTTGCTTGCCTGTTCAATCATCGTGGTCTACACCGCGACAGGCGGGTTCCTCGCAGTCACCTACACAGACTGGGTGCAGATCAGTTTACTGTTTGTCGGCGTGGTGATTGTCGGAATTCCGGTCGCAATTTCAAACGGCGGAACCTGGGAGGCATTTACTACGCAGCTGCCAGCGGCGCACTTCAGCCCAACCGGGTGGGGCCTGCCAACGATGCTGGCACTGGGCATCTCAATCCCCTTGAGTTTTTTCGTGGCGATGGACGGTTTCACAAGAATGTTTGCTGCGAAAAGTGCCGCCGTAGCGCGGCGCGGTACTCTTCTGGCAGCATTGATCCTGCTGCCTCTGGTAATTGGAGCAACCTGGCTCGGTCTCACAGCCGCCCTGCTTTATCCGGGTGCTGACAGCAGCGGGGACATTTTGTCGCAGCTGGTCATAGACCTTTTCCCGGTTGGCTTGAAGGGCCTGATGCTGGTTGGCGTGCTCGCAGCCCTCATGTCGACCGCTGATATCTGTATTCTCACGGCGGCTGCAAATGGCAGTCGCGATATTTACCAGCGTTACATGAACCCGGACGTGTCGCCCAAGAAGCTGTTTCGTTTAAGCATGTATCTCGCGGCGATCGTTGGCTTGGCCTCCGGACTATTGGCATGGCAGATGCAGGACGTTATTGGCATTTTGCTGCTCGCATTTACGGTTAACGCTGCCGCGCTATTTGTGCCAACGATCGCGATGGTGACGCTTAAGAAGGTCAATACCAACGCCGCATTCTGGAGTATTGCCCTGGCATTGAGCACCGTCGTTGCGTGGTATGGCGCATCTGTCATGGATCTCGCGCCCGTATTCCAAAATGATCCGCTTTGGTCGGGTTTGATGGTATCCATAGTCGTTTTTTTCAGTATCAGTCTGCTAGGGAATAAAGCAGAGTGACACGCGTCGTCCTCACAGAACCACCGGAGTGCGCAGGACGTGACCTTGGCGTTGAGCGTTCGATTCTCGGTCCAGATATCGAACTTGTGCAATACATCTGCGACGACAATGAGGAGCATCTCATTTCAGCCTGCAGGGACGCCGACGTCATACTGACAGCGTTCTCGCCTTTGACCCGAAAAGTCATAGAACAGTTAACCCACTGCCGGCTTATTTCAGTAACCGCTACCGGATACGGCAATGTCGATCTGGAGGCGGCGGCGGACGGCGGAATCCGGGTCTGTGCCATCGATGAATACTGCACCGAAGAAGTCGCTGATCACGCCCTATTACTCATGCTTGCCCTCTGCAGGCGCTTGCCCGAATATCATAAGCAGGTTCAGGAGGACAGGAACTGGCAGTTCGATTCTTTGCAGGGCCTGTCGCGCATGCGAGACCAGACACTCGGTATCATAGGATTCGGGCGGATCGGTCAGGCGGTTGCCCGGCGTGCGCAGGGATTCGGCATGACGATCATGGCTTTCGATCCGTATCCGAATGAAGCGGTGATCGCTGATCTGGGCGCTCGTTCCTGCACTTTGGCAGAGCTGTATGCCGCTGCTGACATCATCAGCCTTAACTGCGGTCTGACGGGCGACAACGAACATCTGATCGATAAAAACGCATTTGGGCAAATGCAACGCAGCCCTATAATCATTAATTGCGCGCGCGGCGCATTAATAGATGAAGCAGCGATGGTGAGTGCGCTCGACACAGGACAGATATCCGGGGCCGGCCTCGATGTGTTGAAAGATGAGTCTCCGGATTTAGCCGCATCGAAACTGATGGGGCGCAGCAATGTCATTTTGACGCCACACATCGCTTTTTATTCCGATGCATCAATGCTGGATAATCGGACGATATCAACGACCAACGTGCGTAACTTTCTGGACGGCAAAGACGAAGACGTAAGGCGGTATGTAGTATGAGCAAGACGGTAACATTCGACGGTGCTGCACCTGTTGGCACGATTAATTTCGGCATAGGTCAGCCGTCTGCAGACCTCTTGCCAGTCGACCTTGTGAAAACCGCCAGCCAGTCTTTTTTTGACGAAGCTCAACCGTTCGAACTGAACTATGGAGTAACACAGGGCGACGCACGATTTCTTCAATCACTGGCCGGCTTCCTGACAAGCAGCTACGGCGCTCCAGCAACAAGCGACCAGCTAATTGTCACGGGCGGTAACTCTCAGGGGCTCGACCTCGTGTCGGTTGTTTTTGCCAACCCGGGCGACACCGTTTTTGTCGAAGAGCCGAGTTATTTTCTCGCTTTCCAGATTTTTCGCGATCACGGTTTAAACATTGTCGGGATCCCTGTCGACGATGACGGTTTGTCGGTCGATGCATTGCAGGAGGCGTTGAAGTCCCATAAACCTGCATTCCTGTACACCATACCGAGCTATCACAATCCCGGCGGGCAAAGCACAACTGAAGACCGTCGGCGACGGATCGTAGAACTGGCCGACGAATATGATTTTCTCATCGTTGCGGACGAGGTTTATCAGCTTCTCTATTACTACGATAAGCCGCCCGCGGCCTATGGCACGATGTCGGCCAGTGAGCGCGTTCTATCGCTGGGATCCTTTTCGAAAATCCTGGCGCCCGGATTACGACTGGGCTGGATTCAGACATCCGAACGCCTGTTAGGTCAGATCAAGGCGCACGGCTTTATCAATAGCGGCGGCAGTATTAATCACATCAGTTCGCTCATCGTACGCAAGGCGATCGACAACGGGTCTCTCGAGACACACATTGAGTCTCTGCGACACAGCTATCGCAGCAGAGTGGAAGCCATGGACGCCGCGTTGCACGAGCACTTTGACGGTATCGCAGAATGGACCCGGCCGGACGGCGGCTACTTTTTCTGGCTCCGGTTTGACGAATCCGTTGACACCGCGCCGCTTCGCGAAAAAGCCCGCGCGGTCCAGGCCGGATTTCAGGGTGGCACTGTCTTCTCGAGCCAGGGACAGTTACGCAATTACCTGCGCCTCAGTTTTGCTCACTACGGTGAGGATGATATTCGCGAAGGTATTGCCCGCTTGCGGTCACTTTTTTCGAAGATAAAGTGACAACGAATACGTAAATGCGGATACTGCGCGGCCCTCTTTGCTGCGAATAATCCGACATGTTTCGAAATGTACGTTTCTACCGTCTGGACGGTGTCTGGCCCGAGTCTGAAGAAGCACTCTCGACGAGCCTTGAACAAGCGGGCTTCGAGCCCTGTGGCCCCCTCACAGAGCGCAGCTCAGGCTGGGTCGCGGTTGACCCGGACACCAGCGACCTTTTGGCTCGCCGACTCAATGGCGCGGACCTCGTTCGATTGCGCAGCCAGTCGCGAGTACTGCCTGCCGCGGTTATCAACGAGGAACTCGAAGCCAGAATCGAGGAATATCGCAACCGCATGCAGGAGGCTCCGAGCCCGCGCGAGAAGCGTCGCCTGAAAGCCGAAGCACGTGATGAACTGATGCCCAAAGCTATGCCCAAGTCTGACAGGATCTGGGGCTACATAG
The DNA here is from genome assembly GCA_009937445.1 of Gammaproteobacteria bacterium. Classification (GTDB taxonomy): domain Bacteria; phylum Pseudomonadota; class Gammaproteobacteria; order Steroidobacterales; family Woeseiaceae; genus UBA1847. The sequence goes on from JAACFM010000005.1 coordinate 17,830, forward strand.
ACCTCAAAGAAAAGGTCCTCGGAATCGACACAGCACTCGAGTCTGTCGCGGAACGTTTTTTGCGCCGCATGCAGGCTTCACTGGATGGCATAAACATTCGTCCACTGCAGTTCATGAAACCCGTCGACGAACTATTGAGCGGAATCTTCTTTGAAGACGCGCCGCGACAGTTTTCGCTTGGCCGGGAGTGTCGCATGCAGGATCTTGGCGATGCGGCTTCAAAAGTCCGCTGGACCGATTTCGATTTGAGTGACAAGTCGATTCGGGATCACGTTGCCAACGGTATGCGACTGACTCATCTGTCTATTGTTTACGACAACATAATGAATTTCGTGTTGGACGAGAACGGCGTTATTTCCAAGCTGAGATTCGTCGGCATGGACGACGACAATGAGGATCACAACGATCCGCTCGCCAGACAGGACGCAGAGTTTGTTCTGATCACAGGTACGCTTCGAAATCTGCTCGGTGACCTCAAGAAACAGTTAGGTGGATACGCCTGAGCTGGCACTTGTACCTCGTGAAATAAGCTTCTGTTTCCGGTTATACTGCTTTCCTGCCGACGAAACATAAGAAGAAAAAATGCCATTATTCGCGGACGGTACGTTTACGCTTTCAAACAATTCTCGGGCCCGTTATGCGACGGGTTCAATCATGTATTTCGCGCAGGGCATTCCACAGGGTCTGCTCGGCATCGCTATCCCTGCATGGCTTGCCAGCCTTGGCGTTAGCGCTTCTGAAATTGCATCTTACCTTGCCGTCATAACCTTACCCTGGGCCTTCAAGCTGGTTACGGGTCCGTTCATGGACCGCTTCGAATATCTGCCGATGGGTCGACGCCGCCCTTGGGTGATCGGTGCACAGCTTGGATTGTCGCTTTCTTTACTGTCGCTCATGTTGGTAGAGACGCCTGCCGATCAAGTGGGCCTGCTAATGCTTATCGGCGTGCTCGTTAACAGTTTTGCAGCAACTCAGGACGTTGCGGTCGATGGTATGTCTATCGATCTAACGCCGGTTCGCGAGCAAGGTCGTCTCAATGCGTTCATGAGTTTCGGCAAAGCGGTTGGCTGGGGTACGACCGCCGCAGTATCCGGCGTACTGGTCACCACCTGGGGATTGGGCACTACGGCAATAATCGCGGCAGTCGTTTCCGGCATTCCGCTGTTGCTGATACTGTTTGTTCGCGAGCGTAAAGGTGAGCGAGCTCTGCCATGGACAGGGGGCGAAGCAGCGACAGTGCACCGCGCCAGCTCTTCATTCCGCGACGTTTTCAGCGGAGTCAACCAGGTCTTGTGGGTTCGTGGCAGCGTGATCGTAATGGCCATTATGTTCATGGACGGTTTGATCTACGGCTATGGCCAGGCGTTAATGCCGATCGCGGCGATCAACCTGTTCGGCTACACGACCTCGGAATGGTCGCAACTGGTTGCGATGATGGGACTCATCGGTGCCGTCCTTGCACTTTCTATCGGTCCCATTATCGATCGTATGGGCGCGAAGCGGATGTTAGTTGTGGCGACATCATTGGTCGCGATACATGCCTTGATGATCGCCCAAACACAGCATCTTTGGCAGGACACATTGTATGTTCGAGTGATGTTATCCGCCTGGATAATGCTGCTGCCAGTGGTCATGGTTTCGGTCATCGCACTGGCGATGGCAATCTGCTCCAGCACTCTTTCTGCGACGCAGTTCGCGATCTATATGTCGGTTGCAAACCTGGGTCACGCGGTCGGGTCGAAAATCTACGGCAGTGTTTCAGAGCAATCGTCTTACCAGCAGTCATACATAATGCTCAGCGCACTGGCAGTGGTGCTCATTGTCGTTATCCTGTTCCACCGTCATCGGCATCCCAAGACCGATGGCACGGAAGACGGCCGCAGATCTGTGCCAAGACACACGGTTACCATCGGCGGCGCGGAAGCTGGCGCCTTTTGGTCTGGTGCGATGCGATGTCCAAAATGCAGGGCGGACATGGAGGTCATCGAGTTCGACGGCACCGAGGTGGATCGTTGCAAGATTTGCAGCGGCATCTGGTTCGACGCGGGCGAAATCGAAATCATGCGCAGCAAAGAAGCGGCAGCCGCGATCGACACTGGTGATGCCGCCACAGGAAAACAAAGTAACGCCCTGGATGACTATCAGTGCCCACGCTGCAGTGGCACGATGGTACGCGTTGTCGACCCGGGGCAACGGCACATTTGGTATGAGACCTGCAGTTCCTGTCACGGCTCATACCTGGACGCTGGCGAGTTGCTTGATCTTTCGAAGGTCACCATTGCCGACTTCTTCAAAGACCTTGTCACGCCGGAACGGCGTTAAGCGCTAGTTGAGATCCGGATTAAGTCCCTGCAAGACGAGCAAGTAGTAGCTTACAATCCCGACAATCTTGTCATTCTCGACGACCGGCGCATGGCTGATTCCGAAGTTATCAAACAAGCGTGCGCAGTATCGGATTTGCATATCCGGTCGTACTGCCAGCACTGGCTTTGCCATGACTTCATAGACATTCACACGCTCCGGTGCACGATCTTCGGCGATGACCTTTTTGGCTATGTCGGAGAACAACAGCAGTCCGTACTCGTCATCCTCATCACGCCGTTTGACGATAAGGCTGGTCGCCCCGACCTGCTTCATGATTTTCAATGCTGACAGCACATCCAGCGTGCCGTCTACTTCGGTTACGTTTGTGCGCATGCAATCACGCACCTGACCCCAGTTTCGAGCGCTCATATTTTTCCCTCCACAACATCACCCAGTTCTGCCGTTTGGTGCATGACACCGACCGCATCTTCCACATCAATCACCACCGCTATACCCGTACCAGGCTTCGCGTCGAACTGACCGACCTCGCCGATGTGTTCAAGAATATCGCGACTCAAATGCTGCTCGACGAGCAACAATATTACGTCTCGCTGCGACGCCAATGTAAGACCAAAGAACGTCTTGTTTTCCTTAATGCCTTCGCCGCGAGCATTATTAATAACCGTACAGCCGGTCGCGCCAGCTTCGCGCGCTGCGACCATGATGTCATCCGTTTTGTCGTCTTCGACGAAGGCGACGATCAGTTTAAAATGCATCTTACTCTTCCTTCTCAGGGTTGTTTGTTTCGGACTCGAAGTCCGATACGTGCTTTCTCAAAACTGCCAGCTGACCGTAGGCGAGTACCGAAATTATCGGAAACAAGCTCGCGAACGCTACCAGACCAAATCCATCAAGCAATGCGCTACGTCCCGGTACGGCTTCAGACAAACCGAGCCCAAGCGCTGTAACCAGGGGTACCGTGACGGTAGATGTCGTTACGGCGCCAGAGTCATAGGCAAGCGGAATAATCAATTTGGGGGCTATTATCGTTTGCAGAATCACCACAAAGTATCCGGCAGCCACGAAATAATGCAGTGGCAACCCGGTGATGATTCGGTAGCAACCAAGACTTACTCCTATGCTGACGCCAATTGCGACCGCGACGCGCAAACCCCATACGCCGATTGCTCCACCCGAAACCTCATTGGCTTTCATCGAAACCGCAATGAGTGCCGGTTCGGCAAGCGTCGTACTGAACCCGATCGCCAGTGCGAATATATAGACCCAGTAGTAGTCCTGCCAAACAAGGTCCGCTGTTAGCTTGCCTGCGGACTCGTACAGAAATTCCGGATCAGTCAGCTGCTGAGCCATTAGCTTACCCAGCGGAAACAGGGTCTCCTCCAGTCCATCAAGAAACAACCCGAGCCCAATGACGACGAACACAAATCCGACCACGATTTGCCGACCATTGGCCAGCGGCTCTCCTATGACGAGTCGCTGGAACGCGAACAGGAAGATAGCGATAGGCAACACGTCGATCGCGCTCGCAAAAATAAATTCCAGCGCACTGACTATCATATCCATTGCTGTACGGTTCCATAAGCGAGTACGAACAGGATAGGCGCCAGTGCAGCAAACGCAATCAGTCCAAAACCGTCAGTCAACGGATTTCGTCCGCGGAGCGAGCTCGCAAGGCCGACTCCAAGCGCGGTAACGAGCGGCACGGTAACGGTCGAGGTCGTTACGCCTCCTAAGTCATAAGCGACACCGACAATCTCCGGCGGTGCGATGGTCGTCATAATCACGACGAGGCAATAGCCAGTGATAATCATGACCGGTAAAGACCAATTGGCCAGAATTCTCACCACACCGACAACCAGCGCAACACCAACGGCCAGGGCCACTGTCAGCCGCAGGCCCTGAGCGTATGCCTTTTTAGCCTCATCGGATGGAAGAATCACATCGGCCCCGGCTGCGACTTCTGCCGCCTCGGCCGCGATTGCAATTAGTGCCGGTTCTGCGATGGTTGTTCCAAATCCGAGCGCGAATGCAAACGCGACCAGCCAGAATACGCTGCCCTTTTTTGCCAGTGAATAGGCGAGCCCTTCACCGACGGGGAAAAGCGCGAGACGCAAACCGAAAATGAAAAAGGTCAGACCGGCAACAACGAGTAGCGCGCCTCCTGCCATATCGAGAAGAGCCGTCGCCGAATCGCGAAACACGAACAGCTGGAAAACACTGATAACAACAGCGATCGGCAGCAAATCACGCAGGCTGCCCATGGCGTCCCTAGCTAATGCAATCAGCGAGTCTTTCAATGTAGCCTCAATCCCTGTTAGTACATGAGCGGCCGTATCCAGTATTCTGAGGTCAGAACACGGCGGCCCGCGTTTGTTAGTGTAATGTTCTCCTGCGGATGAGGCTATTGAATTCATTAATGGAAGCTGAGTAAAAAATGACTGCGAATCAGGACAACCGGGAACTCGGTAAACCGGTCGAAGCACTTATGCTTGATGAGCGCGCGCTCGCTGACTATCTCGTCGATCACATTGCGGGCTTTGAGCGCGACTGTTCGATTCAACAGTTCCTGGGCGGGCAGTCCAATCCAACCTACCTGATTGAATCTGGAAACAAAGCCTACGTTTTGCGGAAGAAGCCGCCCGGCGACCTGTTGCCTTCGGCCCATGCGGTTGATCGCGAGTATCGGATCATCTCGGCGCTGGCTGGGTCTGAGGTACCCGTCCCACACGCCCATCTGCTGTGCGCAGACGAGAGTGTTATCGGCCAGATGTTCTATGTCATGGACTACGTTCCTGGGCGCGTCCCTGCCGAGCGCGGCATGCCCGGTTACACGACGACAGACCGCAGAGATATGTATCACGAGATGGCCAAGGTTCTTGGCAAGCTGCACAGAATTGACTATCAATCTGCTGGTCTTGAATCTTTCGGCAAGCCCAATGCGTATGTTTCTCGTCAGGTGCGCCGCTGGGCCGGGCAATACACTGCATCCAAAATCGAAGAGTGCCGTCCCATGGACGAGCTGATTGCCTGGCTTCCGGAGAACGACCCGGACGACGGCTATTCATCGATCGTTCATGGCGACTATCGACCGGGCAATATTATCTTCAGGAATGACAGCCCCAAGTTAGCAGCGGTTCTTGACTGGGAACTCTCAACCATAGGACACCCACTCGCGGATCTTGGATACTTCTTCATGCCCCACCGGGTTGATGCGGCAACAACGCCGTACGGACTGCAAGGCATGGACCTTGAACAACTGGGCATCCCATCCGAAACAGCGCTGTTGGAGACCTACGCGTCCAGCGCCGGTCGGAAAGAAGTACCTGACATCGACTACTACATCGTATTTTCGATGTTCAGGCTGGCCGCCATTCTCGCCGGTGTCATGCGGCGCGGCCTGGACGGTAATGCAGCGGATCCTCGGGCTGTCGAACGAGGCAAGAGCTACCAGCAAATCGCATCAACCGCGATGGCGATTGCTAATGCGAATTATCGGTATAATACCCCCACCTAGGCAGGGCAAAACAATAAAAAGATGTCGCTATTCTCCGAGCTAAGAAGACGAAATGTTGTTCGAGTGGGCATCGCCTATGCCGTTGTCGGCTGGGTTATTGCACAGATTGCCGAATTCGCTTTTGAGAATTTTGGTGCCCCGGACTGGGTTCTCAAGACCGTCGTTGTATTGTTGCTGCTGGGACTACCACTCGCCCTGTTCTTCGCCTGGGCCTTTGAAGTTACGCCGGACGGCGTCAAGCGGGAAAAGGACGTCGATCGCAGTCAGTCCATAACAACACAAACTGGCCGCAAGCTCGATCGTGCAATTATTGGCGTACTCGTGGTGGCGCTCGCGTGGTTCGCCTGGGACAAGTTCTCCGACACTGCAGAACCAATGCCTGTTTCAGAGCCACGGGCAGAGGCAGCAACGAATAGCGACTTGCCAGTTAGCAGCCCGTCCGAGTTGGCCAATAAATCAGTCGCGGTCCTGCCATTTGTCGCAATGAGCAGCGGTGCCGATGACGAATATTTCGCCGATGGTCTGACGGAGGAAATTCTCAATTCGCTCGCACAGCTTCCGGAACTGCTGGTTACTGCCCGGACCTCTGCATTTTCATTCAAGGGACAGGATATCCCGATACAGGAAATTGCAGCTGTCCTGGGTGTGAAGCACATCGTGGAAGGTTCTGTACGCCGGTCAGGCGAACGCCTCCGCGTGACCGCCCAGTTGATTCGCGCCGCAGACGGCTTTCATCTTTGGTCTGAGAACTACGACAGCAGTTCCACCGATACTATCGCCGTACAGGAAAATATCGCTGAACAAATCGCCGCCGCGATGGATATCGTTTTAGATGAACAGAAACGTGAAGCGATGAGACAGGCGGGCCTGCGCGACGTCGAGGCCTTTACGCTTTATCAGAAAGGACTGAAGGTCTACAACGATGCTCACGGCGAAAGAGACACCATCGAAGGTTTACTTGAGGCCAATGAATACTTCGAACAAGTCATTGACCGTGTCACCAACTTCTCGCAAGTCTATATCGACCATTCCGACCTGTTCATCCACCTGTTGACACTGGAAGCCGCTGAAAATCGGCCGGCCGGGATATCCGACGAGGACATAACGGGTGCGTACTCATCCGCTATCGCGGATTACAAAGCCGCCGTCAGCAATGCGCGAAGCACTGACCTGCGCCTGATGATTGAGCTCGATCTGGCGTTTCTTAGCGGCAATTGGCGCGGCCTCGGCGGACGCATTGATCGCGCTCTGGCTGAACCCGGCTGCTCGGAGGGCAACTGGACGCCGATCATTGCTGACATCTTCGGCTATTCCCAGCCGTATCTCGAACACACCTATAATTTGCTGGCCTGCGACCCGCGCCGCTCGCTGTCATGGTTTAACACGGCCCGCTCCGCCCTCAAAGTGGGCGATAAGGTCGAAGCACTGAGGGTCGCTAATGAGGGCACCCAGGTCGCGCCTGGTGGCTGGCTCAATACGGCGTTGATTCGTGCGCTGCTTGCGAACGGTCGCGTCGAAGAAGCACGTCAGGAACTGGGTGATCGGATACAGGACGAACAAAGCGCGCTGCAATTTTCTATTCTGATCGCAGCCCACGAGGGCGACCGGCAGGAAGTGGACCGTCTGGTGGACATGTACCGTGAGCTTCCTGGCATGGGCGATTTTCAGCTATTGATCGCCACAGCCTGGGCCGGATACCGGGATGAAGCCAATGATCTCGCGTCGAAAATCGACAGGCATCATTTTGGCGCCGTTACGCTGGCACAAGCGACACAATGGTGCGGCTGCGGCTCGCCCTTTGATCTGGACTCCACGCCCAACTTCGCCGCCAAAATCAAGGAAAGCGGTTTACCCTGGTCACCGCCAGTCACCGTAGGTTTCCCGCTTAAGGACTGGTAAGTCCGGCTCAGGCAGCGTCAGATCGAACCTTGCTCTTCGGCAGGTTTTCGTGCGTCGCCAGAGCTCCCGCCATACAGGCAACACTCCCGCCGGGGTGCGTTCCACTACCGCACAGTGTCAGCCCCTGGACAGGTGTTGTGTGATCGAAGCATTCCGGAATTGGCCGAACCAGGATCTGATCCAACCCTGGCTCACCATGATGCAGGTGGCCTCCAGGTAAGCCATACTCACTCGCCAGATCGGCTGGTGTTGATAATTTCGTCGCTATTACTCGCCGCTCAAAGCCCGGCGCGAACTCGGTAATTACATCGACGACGCTATTCGTCAAGGTCGCCCTTGCTGCATCGTTCCAACCGCCTTCAGGTTCGAACGGCGCGTAGCTGACCATAACACTAACGACATTCTTGCCATCTGGCGCCAGATTCGGTCTTTCGATACTGGGAATCGTGATATCCAGAACAGGTGCTTCCGAGAACCCCCTGTATTTGACCGCATCGAACGCCTTCTCAACATGGTCGAGCGTCGGCGCAATGCGTGCGTGGCTTATGGTTTGATCTTTACTCGCCGCCTCGAATAACACCGGTCCATCAACCGCGAGAAGCAGATGTGCGGTCGTTCCGTTGCATCTGAAGTTGGAAATTCGGTCTGCCGTTGTGTGCGTGAGCGCTGCAACAGGAAGCAAGTCGAGCAGCACAGTCTTAGGGTTAATACTCGCACTTACGGCCGCCACTTTTACGATGTCGCCGTTTTCGAGCTCAACACCTTCAACCGATTTATTGTCGACGAGTATTCTGCTGACAGCCTGGCCACACCTGAAACTCACGCCAAGATCACGCGCCCGTTTGATCAGCGCATCAGTCAATCCGAGGCTACCGCCCTTGATCGACAAGCCTGACATCGATTCGTGCATGAGTAAGTTCGTTGTCGTGCCCGGAGAGCGCGGCGCGGCGAAAGTGCCCAGTAGAGAGTTCAGCGACAAAGCGCCTTTGATGAAGTCCGATTCAAAGTACTCACTCAGAAAATCACTGACCGGCATGGGTGCGACTCGAAGCAGTTCCACCATATCGTGTGCGCCCAGTCGTCGCAGCCCCAGCGCGCGCGTCAACAGCTCCATTGGCGCTTCACTCTCAACCGCCATCAGATTAAGCGGGCGCTCAGTGAGAAAACGCGAAATGACCGGGCGAATTCGACGCATGAATTCGCGATAACGCAGATAGCCTTTTCCATCGGCTCGGCTGACTTCGTTAAGACCAAAAACCGTGCGATCGACGGGTCCGGAAACAGGCGCGATGCGGCCAGACTCGCCGAGTGCATACACCGTCTCGGACTCATTCTGGATCAGGCTGTCCAGACGCAGCAATTTCATCACCGCTTCTGTGACGTTGCCTGTTTCATGCCAGATGCCGGCGCTCTTGAAGCCGGGTTCAAATTCGATAGAAGCCGCAAGACCACCAAGGTCATTGCGTTTCTCCACCAGTACTACCCGTTTGCCGCTCATCGCCAAAAGGCAAGCGTTCGTGAGGCCATTGTGGCCGCCGCCAATTACAACTACGTCGAATTGATGCTTCATGCTGCGTGCCTCCCAAGAATCGCCTTCGCCGCCATTTCGCCCGAGGCTCCCATAATGCCGCCACCGGGATGCGTTCCTGATGCGCACATCCAGAGATTGCGTACAGGCGTTTTGTATTTCGCCCAGCCTGCTGCCGGCCTGAGATACAGCAATTGCTCCATCGACAGTTCACCGTGGAAAATATTGCCTTCGGTCAGGCCAAACTCCTGCTCCAGATCCCAGGGAGTCAGGACCTGACGGTGGAGAATCGAATCTTTGAGATTGGGGATGTACTCTGAAAGCGTATCGACAACAGCGTCACCGAATGCCTCTCTTTTTTGTGGCCAGTTCGATGCGCCTTCTTTGATGTCGTACGGCGCATACTGAACAAAGCAGCTGATAACGTGTTTACCCGGCGGAGCCATCGTAGGATCGACGAGCGTTGGAATGACCATATTGATGTAGGGTCGCTCAGAAAACTCGCCATACTTCGCCTGGTCGTAAGCCTTTTCGAGGTATTGAACACTCGGCGCGATGGCGACATCGCCGTAGAGATGGGGCCCATCGCCCGGTCGACTGACAAACTCTGGAAGTTTGTCGACGGCGAGATTGACCTTGCCGGAGCTGCCCCGGAATTTGTAATGCCCTATTTGCTCTGTGAGTTCGCTGTCCAGGTGCTCTTCACCGATAAGACTCATGTAGGTCCGGCGTGGATCCAGACCCGATATCACTGTGTCGGCCTGTATCTCGTCACCGTTCTGCAGTGCAACCCCCATAGCCTTGCCATTCTTGATAATGACGTTGCTAACATCAGCCTCGGTAACGATCTCTGTTCCATAAGACAGTGCAGAACGGGCAATCGCTTCGCTGATGCCGCCAGTGCCACCTTTGGAGAAACCCCAGGCGCGCATCGCACCGTCAATCTCACCCATATAGTGATGTAGCAGAACATAGGCTGTGCCCGGCGAACGTACACCGAGGAAAGTCCCGATAATTCCGCTGACACTCATCGGCGCCTTGAGGACATCACTCTCAAACCACTGATCGAGGAAGTCAGCGGCACTCATTGTCAGTAGCTTCATATAGGTGAAGCGCTGGTCAGCGTTTGCCTCTCTTAGACCCTGGCTCGCGCGGAAAGCCTGCACCAGCTCGCCCGGATTGAGCGATGCCGGATTCGGTGCCGGGTTGTCGATGATCGACTTCGTGAAACGGGCCAGCTGCGACATCGCCAAAGAAAATTCTGTACTGATCTCAGCGTCTTTGGCTGAAAAACGGGCTATCTCCCGTCGTGTTCTATGCGGGTCGCCCCAGCGGCACAGGGAATCTCCATTCGGCAGCGGCGAAAAAGACGACTCCAGAGGGATGATCTCGAGACCATGCCGCGCCAACTCCAGATCGCGCACGATGTGCGGCCGGAACAGGCTCACAACATAGGAGCACACCGTATAGGTGAAACCGGGGAAGACTTCCTGGCTAACCGCTGATCCACCCACGACGGGCCGCTTTTCGAGTACCAGAACGCTCTTGCCAGCTTTCGCGAGATAAGCTGCGCACGTGAGCCCATTGTGCCCGCCGCCAACCACTACAACATCGTAACGTGAGTGATCGGGTTTGTTTTTGAACTTCATCACCATGGTTACGCCCTCTTTCTTGGGGGGTTGAAAAAAGGTGTTTTTGTGACGACGGCGGGCACCTTCCGACGCTCGTACTCGACAGTGACCTCAATCTGCAAGACGGTCCCAGGCTCTGCATAGGCTGACTGCACGGTCGCCAAGGCCAGATTGTCTTTCAGGATCGCAGACCACGCGCCGCTGGTCGCCTGACCAACTTGCGCTCCTTTGTGATTGTAGACAGGGATCGGCGTGCGCCAGGCGCCGCCGGGTAATTCGGGCGGCAATCCAACTTCATTGAATAATCTTTCGAATGCCGGCCAGTCATAGACGAGACCAACGGTCGCCCACGCCGGACCTTGCAGAACTTCCGCCTTGAGGGCGTCTTGTCCAATGAACGGCTCGCGGTCGAGATCTACGGTCCAGCCGAGGCCGATCTCATACGGCGTGGATTTGCGGGACTCAATGCTGCAGTGGTTTGCACTGAAGTAATCCACTCCGTTCATGATGTAACCCGCTTCGATGCGTGTGACATCCATGGCATCGAGGCCAACCGGCTGAAGTCTGTAGTCACGACCACCGGCCATGATGGCGTCGTAAACCGTGAGCGCCTGTGCGCAGTCTACCCAGACCTCGTAACCGAGATCCCCGGTGAACCCTGTTCGAGAAATGAGGACGTCGACATCGTCGAGCTTCGATTGTGTAAGCCCGAAATATTGGAGATTATCGAGGTCCGCATCGCTAACATTTTTCAATATATCGCGAGATTTCGGCCCTTGCAGTGACAGCACGCCTATCCTGTCTGTGCTGTCTTCAATCGTGACATCGAATCGGCGCGTTTGGCGCATCAGCCATGAGTACGAGGGCTCAGCGGCAGCGACTCGAAAATGCTCGTCGCTTAGTCGGAATACGGTACCGTCGTCCAGCACCTTGCCGTGATCATCACACCAGCACAGGTAGGCGCAACGGCCAACCTCAAGCCTGGTGATGTCCTTGACCATGACACGCGACAGGAAGGCAGCCGCATCTTTCCCGCAGACCTCATATTTGAACAGAGGGCTGACATCGATTAGACCGGCAGCATTTCGAAGCGCGTAGTACTCACGCTCATGACTGGTGTCGTATGAGCACACCGTGTGGTAACCGGCCCAGTCCTTAAAAAACAGGCTGGTGCAAAGCTCTGAAGTACGTTGGTGAAACGGAGTTCCGATCGGCATGTCATCCTCCCAATTCCGCTCAGGCTAGCCAATTCAGCAATTGGCGAGCAAGGGGGAGTACTACCTATCGCAAGAACGGGCTTCTACGTATCGCAGGCAAGCCAGTAAATAGCGGATAATGTGGAAATTATTAGAAATGATTTGCTAATCAGCCCTGCATTTCGCGAATCGATCCGGCTCTTACGCAGACTCCGCCGCCTTCGAGTCCAGTACATCCGCGGAAACCTCCGCATAAAGACTGAAGTCCATTGTAAAACTTCCGTCACCGCCAGTTAGCGATTTGAGCCGCGAGTGGTAGTCCTGCATTTCCTTCAGCGGAACCTGGCCTGAAACGACAATACGATCGTCGCTAAGTGCCTCGGTGCCGCTGATCATCCCGCGCATCGAGGAAAGGTCTCCGGTGACACCGCCCGCACATCGACTGGGCACAGTCACCGTGACGTCGACAACTGGCTCCATCAGAATTGGCCTGGCATTTGCGACAGCTTGCATAAAGGCTTTCTTGCCAGCCTGCACAAAAGCGATTTCCTTGGAGTCCACCGGATGGTGCTTGCCGTCATAAACCGTTACCCGGATGTCCTGCATCGGGTAGCCATACGTCGCGCCCGCATCCATCACCTGACGAACGCCGGTTTCAACCGCTGGAATGTACTGGTAAGGAATAGCGCCACCGACAACCTTGTTCACAAACTCAAATCCAGCGCCTCTCGGCAGCGGCTCTATGCGCAGGTAGGCTTCACCAAACTGTCCAGCCCCTCCGGTTTGCTTTTTGTGTCTGCAGTGCCCTTCGGCGGGCTGTGTGATCGTTTCGCGATAGGCGATGGAAGGAGAAGCAGTTTCGACTTTGAGATTATGGCGATCGGAAATCAACTCAAGCAATGTCCTGAGGTGCAGATCTCCAAGGCCTCGCAAGACGATCTCATTCAGCGCAGCATTGTGCTCAAGGCTTAACGAGGGATCTTCTGCTTCGATTGTATGCAAGACATCCGAGGTCTTTTGAGCATCGGAATCGTTCGGTGGTTTGATAGCCAGACCGTACATTGGACGCGGCAAGTCGATCGACTTCAGATGAAAATGATCTTCATCATGCGAGTCGTGAAGTACGGCGTCGTAGTGCACGGCGTCAACTCGCGGGATCGCACAAATATCGCCCGTCACACCTTCGTCTATCTTCGTATGAGTCGCACCGTTGATCTTCAGTAACTGATTGACCTTAATTGGCTTGCGCGCGTCGCCGACGAACAGTTGACTGCCGGTTTTGATAGACCCCTGATGAATCCGGCAGACACCGAGCCGTCCTTTGAACGGATCGATATTGATCATGAACACGTGAGCCAGCGTATGCGCGTCCTGATCGGGCGAAATAACGACTTCCACTGCATCATCGCCCTCACCTTTGAGAAATTTCGGCGGATTACACTCCAATGGGCTTGGCATCAGCCGTTCGAATACCTCGAGTAGTTCTGGTATTCCTATGCTGGTCCTTGCTGAAACGAAACAAACCGGAATCAGATGTCCTTCACGTAGCGCCTTTTCGAACGGGTCGTGCAGTTGGTCAGGTTTTAGCTCCTGTCCCTGCTCGAGATAGATCTCCATCAGGTCTTCGTCGACCTCCACAACCTGGTCGATAATCCGCGTGTGAGCTGTTTCGAATGAGCTGAACGCGGTAGCTGCGCCGGTTGGCCGGAAGAAACAGTCGACAACCCCTTTACCATCCGCGGATGGCAGATTCAGCGGCAGGCACTCCGTACCAAATGCTGACTGAATATCCGCCAGGAGCGCCTCCAGATTGATGTCCTCCGCATCGATCTTGTTGATGATGATCATTCGGCAAAGGCCCTGCTCTTTCGCCGCCTTCATCATCCTTTGAGTCACCAGTTCAATGCCCGATTGCGCATTAATAACGACAGCGGCAGTATCAGCTGCGGGCAATACAGACAACGCACGACCGTAAAAGTCCCGGTATCCCGGCGTGTCAATCAGATTGACGTGGATGCCTTTGTGATCAAGATGGCAAATTGAGGAGTACTGCGAATGGCCCAATTGTCGCTCGCGTGGTGTGAAGTCCGAGACGGTATCGCCTCGGTCAACAGAACCACACTCGGAGATGGCCCCACCAGCGAAAAGGAGCGCCTCGACCAACTGGGTCTTTCCCGAGTTACTGGGACCAACCAAACACACATTACGGATATCTTCGGATTTATAATTCATCGTCCATGCCCTGTTGGTATCTGTTTTACACGATAATAGCGAACAGACCGCACGGGGCACATTACGGTTATTGCTGACCTACTTTTGTTGCGTCCCTGCGCCAAAATGGCTCAATTAGGCGTACAGTATGGTCTGGAGAGTGAGGATCACATAATGTCTTCAGCGACAAAGCGCCTCGAAAAAACCATGGATATGGCCACGAGCTACGATAAGTGGAAACGCGCAGCTATTGCGCATGATAAAAGCACGAAGCTGGCACGCTGGAAATCCACCGATAAATCGTCTCAATTCGACTATATATCCATCCGTCGCCGCCTTAAACGGCTGCGCAAGTTACGCACCAGCAAAGACTACGCTGGTGTCTTGTATGCCCTGAACGAAGGCGTTCACGGCAATATCGATGGTATGGGCCGCGCCGGCCTTTACCGCAAAGCCAAGTTTGGAACGAAGAAACTTATCGTCAACTATGTTGATGAAGTCGCCGAGGCACTCGAACTCCTTGCCAGCCCGGAAGCCAGTTGTATCCCCGCTCAGCAGCGACTCGATTTTTTCCGGAGGGCACAGCACTGCAATGGTTGTTCAGCCTTGATGATGAGTGGCGCCGGGTCCTTGCTGTTCTTTCATATCGGTGTCGTCAAAGCCCTCTGGCAGGAAGGCCTGTTGCCGGACGTCTTGTCGGGCAGCAGCGGCGGCGCGATCGTTGGTAGTCTGGCCAGCACGCATTCGGACAAAGACCTTGAGAAAATGTTCGACCCCGAAAATCTCGTTCACGAGATCGAAAAAGACGAGACTCTTTTCAGACACCTTGCTGCATTCAAACCGAAAGTAGCGACCGCAGGAGAAGTTCGCGACGTTCTTGATCGGCTGATTCCTGAATTGACCTTTCAGGAAGCTTTCGAGCAGACAGGCCGACACTTGAATGTGTCCATCGCTGCTGCCGAAAAACATCAAACCTCACGCTTGCTAAACGCAATCACCACCCCAAACGTCTATGTGCGTGATGCGATCATGGCGTCGGCTGCGGTACCGGGTTTCTTCCCGCCCGTCGCGCTAGCGGCAAAAAATGATCGCGGCAAGCGTCAGGCTTATATGCCATCGCGCAAGTGGGTTGATGGTTCACTGAGTCATGATTTGCCCGCCAAACGGCTGTCGCGAATTTACGGCGTTAACCACTTCATCGTCAGTCAGGCAAATCCCCATGTGTTTCCTTTCGTAACGGATTCCGCAGGCGATCAGGGCCCGATGTCAGCGGTTCAACGGGCTACCCAGCGAACGGTACGCGAGTGGATCAATGCGACGGCTTCAATCATGGAGAAACCACTGTCGTTAAGTCCAACCGTGAACAGGCTAACCAATGTTGCGCTGGGCATCATGAATCAGGATTACGTTGGCGACATCAATATCCTGCCGGACAAGCGTTTTTTCAATCCACTGAAATTGCTCGCACACCGCTCGACTGAAGAAATTATTGAATTAATCGCCATGGGCGAAAAATCGACCTGGCCAAAGATCGAGATGATCCGCATTCAAACCAAGGTCAGTCGCACGCTTAGCCGGATACTCCGGGACTATGACCGTCCGTCGCAGCCGGTCAATCACCACTCACTTTCCGCCGCTTCTTAGAGGACTTGGCGCGCTTTTTTGAGGGCTTCCTCGGCTTCGCCGCACGCTTCAACTCTGACAACGACTTTTCGAGACAAGCGATAAAGAATCGCATATCCGGTAGCACTTCTCTTGTCGACGTTACGCTGAAGGAAATTTGACCGTTGTAACTTGGGGTCGCAATAAAAAGGCCCATACCATTGACGAGCGGTGCCATTCCATAGAATCCGATTTGTTCGGCACCGTTCATGTACAGCGGTAATTGGGGTCCGGGCACGTTGGATATGAACAGATTGCACATTCGGGCGGCCGCTCCCGTGCGCAGTACGAGACGACTTGCCAAAACTTGAGTTGCGGCCGGTACGTGCTGGCTAAGATCAGTCATCACTCGTGCGGAAACGCCTGCCTTCGCCGCCTTGCTCTTCTCGGTTGCTGCCACTACCCGCTGCAGTCGTTCAATCGGCTTCTCCACATCAGTGAAAATCGGGACTGTCATCGAAGTCAGATTGTTTGCCGAATGTCCATCGTCCATAGCAGGACGCGCGTTGATGGGTACCCAGGCAACCAGTGGTTCTTCGGGCAGTTCATCATGGTGCATCAGATACTTACGCAGACCACCCCCACAAATTGCGAGTACAACGTCGTTAATCGTACTGCCAGGAACGGCGCGACGAATTGCCTTCAGGTCATCCAGCGCAACGTGTACAGCATCAAACGACTTGCTCGATGACACTGATTCGTTGAAGCGCGTATAGGGTACCGAATAGGTTTGGTCTGATGAGGAAAGAAGCAGATCCTGCGCCAGTTTGTACAGATTCGGCGCAGCACGCATCACAGCATCGATCATTCCAACTGGTGACCGAACCGTGTGCCAGGCAGCGCGAACACCCATATCCAGCAGGCTCGGTGTAGGGCTGCGATTGAGCTTGGCCGAATTCAAGGGTCTCGCTGGTGTCCCCTCACTATCGATGTCAAACAGCGCCACCAGAAATTCTGAAAGCGACAGCGCGTCAGCGGCCGCATGATGGATCTTCGTTGCGATGGCGAAACAACCTTTCGGCAGTCCTTTGATGTTGTCCAGCCCCTCAACGACGTACATTTCCCAGAGCGGCAGACTCATATCCAGTGGCCGGGAATGGTAACGTCCCATGTGCGTGCAAAACTGTCGCCAGTCACCAGGCTCCGGCAGCCGCCCGTGCCGAACGTGATATTCGATATCAAAACGATTGTCGTCGACCCAATACGGAAAATCGAGTTCGAGCGGCACACGAATCAGTCGCCGTCGGAATGCGGGATTCATGTGCAGACGGCTTTTGACGTGTTGCAGAATGTCCTTGAAGCAGACCGCTTTGGCCGAACCGGATGCCGCAGGATCAAAAATGCTAATCGAAGTCATGTGGGTCGGGCTACTGTCCGACTCCAAATAGAGAAACTGGGCGTCTTGTCCACTTAGTTGTTCCATCAGGTTGCTTCTGCCTCAAGTTCGACCTTTTTCTGGTCCAGCGCCAGCAGATACTGGTTCCGTACTGACTCGACATGAGAGTCGATCGTGCTGGCTGACCAGTCGCTGGTATCTATCGGTGGCAACACTTCAACATCAACGGTACCCGGATGCACAATCATGTCCCCTTTGGGCTGCACATCACTGGAGTTGTGAATAACGATAGGAACGATCGGTGCACCGGCCTGAATCGCCAGGTGGAAAGCTCCTTTCTTGAATTTCGCCAGTTTGGGTGTCAACGTCCGGGTTCCCTCAGGCGACAGACAAACCGACTTCCCTTCTACCCGCATCGTGTCCACAAGCGACGTCAGGGCTTCGATTGCGCTGGCGGAGTCCTGTCTGTCAATCAATACAATGCCAGCAGATTCCATGACTCGACCAAGCACCGGAATATCCCGTATCTCGCGTTTACCAACACCTGTAATATCGCGGCGCATCAGGCGCGAGACAACCACCAGGTCGACGTTGCTCTGGTGATTGAAAATGAACACTGCCGGGCGGTGTGACCACAGGTGTTGCTCGCCGGTAACTTTGAGATTCAGCCCGATCAGTGCACTGGCCGTATCCGCGAAAAGGGAAATGGAAAAATTCAACGCGTCCCGTCTGGATCCTGTTAAGGCCCAGATCGGAAAGCCGGCCAGAAAACTGCCGACCATGCTCACCGGCAACATTGCCGAACGCAAAATATCTGTTATCTGGGGTTGCCCACGGCTGCCGAATCGACGTACCGGCCAACCGCGTCGCTCGGCGACGGCGAGCAACTTGTTATTCGGATTCAGTGGCCGCGGATTGCCAACGCGTTCGAGTAACTCAATATCGTCATAGCTATCAGAGTAGAAAAAGCTCTTGGAGAGGTCGACACCCAATCGCTCCGACAATGACTCGGCAGCAGTGACCTTGCCCGGACCGAAACAGGCCGGTAGCACTACGGCTCCTGTGAAAACGCCGTCCTCCACCTCAAGTTCGGTACATAAGACGTGCTCTATTCCGAGCGCTCTGGCAGCCGGACGAACCTGGTAGGGAGTGGCAGACGTCACGATGGCTACCGTATGCCCCTTCTTCAAATGCGCCTGCACCAGGGAGCGGGATTCCGGGTATATCAGCCGGGCAATATGCGACTCGAACAGCTCCTCGCCAAAGTTTGCGTAGCTGTCTTCCCTGATACCGCGCAAAAACTGGGATGCGGCCAGCATCATCGCCGAAAACCCGAGATCGCCAAGACCAAAACTCGCCATCGTACTCAGCAGTTCCACGAGCTCGCGTGGGGACAGATGGCCGCGCCTGATCTGCTCCTTGATGAAGGCCATGATCGAGTAACCCGATATAACCGTTCCATCAAAGTCAAACAGCGCTCCGATCTCCGGGCCGTCAGGCAACTTCAATACCTCGGCGACAACATCCTGATGCGGCGACATATCAACCCTCCTTCGGGCCGCTCGTTACATATAGCTATTCGTCCGTGAGTAGCTAATTCTCACGTTCATCAGGATGACTCCGATCATTCGGGGATTTTCAAATGATCGGAGGGTCCTGGATTACCAGCGCTCAAGCGCCCGGTGCGTCAGGCCGCTTTATTGCTGAC
Organism: Gammaproteobacteria bacterium; assembly: GCA_009937445.1. Taxonomy (GTDB): domain Bacteria; phylum Pseudomonadota; class Gammaproteobacteria; order Steroidobacterales; family Woeseiaceae; genus UBA1847. Next base: position 36,840 of record JAACFM010000005.1, read on the forward strand.
TGCTGGCTTTTCAGCGACTACCGCTTTTGTCACTTTTTTCTTCGTGACTTTCTTCGGGGTCGCCTTCTTTGCGACCTTTTTCTTGGAAACTTTCTTCTTGGCTACTTTTTTCTTGGCTACTTTTTTCTTGGCGACTTTTTTCTTGGCTACTTTCTTTTTAGTCGCTTTCTTCTTAGCGGCTTTCTTTTTGGGTTTGGACTTACTTGATAGTTCCCGTTGAACTCTTGCCAGCGCCTTGTCGATATGCAAAGCGTGGGCCAGGTGGTCTCGAGCATTTGCGAGGTCATCCATCACGGGTGCGAGATCATCGCGCAATTTACTGGCATCTTTCTTCGCACCGTCCAGTGTCTTTTTCAGCCCGTTGATCTGCTTTGCAAGTTCCCGGTTCGCCTTTTTTGCTGTGGTGTTAGCAAGACGTTCCGTTTTCTTCTGCAGCTGAACGCGCGTACGTTTCGCGCGATTGTTAGCCATTTTGATTTCCTTGCGCAGACGTTTACGCTGCCGATCGAGCTCTTTGGTAGCACGTTCGGCAGTCGTTAGAAACGTTTTCTTCGCCTGTAACAAGTTCTTTTCAAGATTACTTAGTTCGTTCTTCACGACAATATTCCTCAGTATTTCGACGAATTCCCGAATATGACATTAGCAGCGATAGAGGCTAATTAGTGTAAGGGAAAACCGCAGCGACGCCATGTATTTTCTGGCTCTCGAACCGCCTTTTCACCTAAACTATCGCTTCCCTATTAGCCAAGAAAATTGCGAGATATCTAACATGGGTCGTTGGCGTCCACCAACTCCACAATCATCACCCTACATCACTCCGGCCGGCTTCGCGACACTGCAGCGGGAGTTGCAGGACATCTGGGTACGGCGCCGCGATGTCGTCAAGGCATTAGCGGCGGCGGCAGCCGAGGGCGATCGCTCAGAAAATGCCGAGTACATTTACCGAAAGAAAGAACTCGGTGGTCTGGACTGGCGTATCCGCTATTTGCAAAAGCGCCTGCCCAGCCTGAACGTGGTTCGGGAATCCCCAGAAAACGATGCGATTTACTTCGGTGCAACCGTAGAGTTGCAAGACGACACTGGCAATTCGTATACCTATCGTATCGTTGGTGCAGACGAGGCGGACGCCAAGACCTCCTCGATCAGTATGGACTCACCGCTTGCCAGGGCATTGCTGGCAAAACGGGTCGATGATGATGTCGTGATAACGACCGGCGAGAAAACAGTAACGATGAGTGTGGTCTCTGTACGGTATGAGTTACACGAGTAACTTTTATCCGCTCAAAAAGAGTAACCGATTGACGTCGTAACATTGTGGTCAGAGGACGAGGCATCTGCTGGCGGGTTACTTAGGTACGAGTGCCCTATTGTGAGGTCCCAGAAAAAGTCGCTGAAGAACTCCCGCTTGAAGCTCAGGTCCGTTTCCGCTCGAAATTGGCTCAAGTCGTCGATCAAGGGATAGATTGTGGAGGTAAAAGTAACCGATGCTTCCGGAATCAAACTGCGATGAAGATAGCGAATTTCGATTCGACCTTCCGCTTCTGTCGCGCTCTCCTCCACTGCGCCCGTGAACGAAGTACGCGTTCCCTGCAGGCCCCCGGTCAGCGAGAATTGATTTCGATTTGTCTGCACTAAATAACGACCAACCGCCCCACCTAATGAGGCTCTTCCGCTGATGCCCTGATCGTCATTTCTATCCCAGCGCGTGAACCAGTCGGTGAACCAGCGATTGGCCCTGAAACGCTGATAGTTAACCTCAATGCTTTGCCGCATCGTGGTAAGCGTGGAGTCGGCAACATCTGGTGAAGGCTGTTCCGTTACTGCGGAATTAAGCTTGAGGCCAACAAGAAACTTTCGCGATCGATAACGTACGTCACTGGCCAGGTTGGACGTAATAACCCCGGTGGATTTCTGCGCTTGAAAACCGAGGCTAAATCCCCCCTCCATTCGTTGCCACAATTTTTCGCTGGTTTCGATTGGGGTAATACGAACAATCTCATTTGCTGCCAGAATGACTTCCTGGCTTGCCGTTTTCACAACAACGGCGTATTCATTCTCGACTTCCAACAAGCGTCCAAAATACCGGTTACCGTCTGTAATCTCGATCTGCAGGTTTTGGTCGCTGGTGATATGGACGATGTCTTCCCAGTCAATGGTGACAGTGCCCATCGAATCGGTCGAATACCGCAGCGCGCCGAACTCGAGCGCTTTGATTTCGCCAGTAACGGCGTTGCCATTCACCAACGTAACAATATCGGTCTTGTCCGCATGACCGGGCGCCGAAAGAAACAGACCAGTCAATAGCAATGTGAGATTGAATAATTTGCGGTGGGTGGACATGGGTTCTCTCTTCAGATAACTGAGTGACTGCAGTCAAGCTGCCTTTTGATATTCGCCGGGGCTAACGCCGGTCCAGCGTTTGAATGCCCGGGCGAAGTTACTTTGATCAGCGAAGCCTATCATGAAGGCAATTTGCGCCTGTGAGTGCTCGCCTTCTTTGAGATATCGGGTAGCTAGTGCCTGCCGCGTTGTTTCCAGTATATCTCTGTAACTGGTGCCCTCTGCACTGAGCTGGCGTTGCAATGTACTTCTGCTTCGATGCAAGCGCGAGGCGATCGTTTCCTGATCCGATCGGCCGGAAGGCAAAGTCTGGACCAGCATGCGGCTGACGGCGGTCGCTACAGCGCTATGGTCCAGAGACTTGATGTAGTTCTCGGCAATACGGTCAGTCGCCTCTGCAACTTCGGGAATTGAACCTGATAGCGGTCGCTCGAGATCACTGGCATCAAACAGCCAGACTTCCTGCTCACAACCGTAGCTTACCGGGCACTTAAAAAGTTCTTCGTACCGAGCCGATGCGTCTTGTGGAGCCACCGTCAATGACACATTCGTTGGGCGAACTACGCCTTGTGTAACGGCATCGCACAGGTTCAGAAAGGCTACAAAACCGGCATCTTTGGCCGCCCTTTGTGGTCTCGCCGCGCCATCCGGGTAAGTTTCAATCAACCTGTATGCGTCGCCCTGCTTCTCAAACGACAACTCACTGCTTTGCGTGATGATGACGTGGCTGTATCGGCACAGCCGTCCAAATGCGCCACTTAAGGTTGAACTCGCCAGCCAGGCGTGACCGAGCACAAAAAAGTCCCCTGGTTTGGCTCTGCCACCAACGCTGAAGCCAAACCAGAGATCACCCGTCATGGCAACCGCGCTGCTCCAGAGTTCGTTCATTTTCACATGCGGCGTGCGAGAACCGGGCCTGACGAATTTCCCGGTGTCGAATTTCAATTTGGCAAACAACGGGGCGGGATCAATCCCGTAGTCCGCTTCAAGCGTCTCGCCGATTACTCGTGCAACGCTCGCCAGTGTTGTTGGTTCATAAAGCATATTGTTTCCAATTGAACCCGATACCGGTCGCCAGAACAAGCCAGTACGGGTTGCGGCAAATTGCATAAACGGTGAGTTGTTCGGACCAGAGCCCGAGAGATTTGTTGCCTAGAGTGAACACCGTCACTTCAAGGAGAGAACCATGAGATCTGCAAATCGTAAAGAAATCAAAAGCTACACCCTGCCCGAGGCAGTTCAGGCAACGATAGCGGAGCACTTGTACGAGATCTACAACGACAGAGCCGGCCTGATCGGCAGACTGGACCGATGGACACAGCAACGAATCACTGATGAGAACCTTGCAAAGGTCCTGTTGGTACTTGAATCCGATAAGCCCGCCGAGGCGTGTTATCGCGACCTGGTTCGAGAAATTGATATCGAGGCCGAATCAGGTATCTACCTGACCCGCCAAGACGCCAGACCTGATCACTTGCAACGCGTAAGCGATGAGCCGGGTGTATCAGGTCGACTGCATGAGGAAATCGCGACTATCGCGTCGACCGTATTTCCTGACGAAGCCGCTCGTTCCGCGGACGAATTCGATCTTGTATGGGTCAGCATACAAGCCTGTCATGACCGAGCTCACCTTGATGCGAGCGTCTCCGCAATCATCATGGGTTTCCTGATGAACGATGCTGACGCGGTAAACGATATGACCGCTGTGATGCGCGCGCTGATGTACACGTACCAGGAAAACGTCGTGCGCCGGCGCTGTGATCTGCCGTCATTGCTGCAAGAAATTGAACTGCGAGACCTGCGAACCATGGTGACCGAAATGCGGGAGCGCAGCGGTAACTATGAGGATCGGGCAAGTGAGATTCGTCGCAAGGCAGACACCCGTTACAAAATCCCCCTGAGCTGACAATTATGTCAGTCGTTCGGCGGGCCTTCACGGCCCGCCTTTTTTATCGCGTCAACCGAGACCTATTGCATAAGCAATGGCGTACGCAACGTAGTCTCAAGTATCGTTCCTCTCGGCACATTGATGCTGGCACCCGACGTAAGAATCGAAACTCCGGCGCCAACCTTCATGCCGGTTCTGGCACCGCTTTTACCGTCGATCAAGCCGCCTAACGCGGCGGCTCTTGCGGTACGCCCGAGCGTTCGGCCCGCTTCACCAGCCGTCTGTGATTTTACTGTCGTGGTGGCAATCGGATGCAAGACGTCATCGATCATAATGTCGGTAAATTCCAACGTCAGGTTCGACGAACCCGCCAAATTACCGCTTTGGCTGGCTGCCGATATGACGCCATGAACGAATGTGCCTCTGGGAGCCAGTGTCTCACCATTTTCGACGAGCGCACTTTCCAGCTGTGCACGAAATCGATGACCAGCAGCGTGTCTGCGAGTATCAATATCTTCAGTTGTACGAATGACCAGTCGCGTGCCGGCCGCAACCGTTCTTGCCGGCGCTTGCGGTGCATTGGCGGCGGCAGCGGCGGTCTGCACGCCACTACTGAAAAATACACCGGTAACCTGATCCTCGGGGTAGGCCTCGATGCCATCGCCTGTATTGAACATTATGATGCCATTGCTACTGCCGACGAAATCACCCTCCAGGATGGATCCGTCTGCGAGCTCAATTGTGTCCGCCATCAGCGGCGCGCCAAAAAGAACCATCAGGAAAGCAGTAAATACGGCGGCGCCGTTTCGTAATAGTGTCGTATAAGTCATAGTCTTTGAGTACATGTTGTCTTTGGGATCCCAGTATAACCGTTCCATCCAACTCTCTGTTTGTCCATAAACGGCGAACAGTTAGACTGTCTTTCTACTTTGCCTTCTTTCGTAGCCGCCAATTGCCAACACACAAGCTCAGAAATTGGAAACGTCTTAAGCTGACGACGCTGGTCACACTGGCGTCGATTGCGGCTCATGGCGGTGCTTATGCTGGCGAAATCGCAGGTCTGCCGCCGCAGTTACCGACCTTTTTGGAACGCGACCTGCACGTCACTTTCATTAATGATTTTCTCGGCCGCGGTGGTTCTGTTGACGATTATCGTACCCAACAATCGGTCATCTCGGCAACCGTTGCCGATCGCTGGATCATCGTCCTGGATCACAGCCTTCTTACGCTCAGCGATGAGCCGTCATCGGGCCGTATTGACCAGCTCTCTGTCTCTCTGGGATACGAGTTGATGCGCAGCGACCGCGATGGTGAAACCGACGAGCTCATGATCGGCACAGGTCTGCGCAGCGTCGGTCGATTTGCCGGAGAACGAATCCAAAACGGTTTTCATCGCCTGGTCGGGAGCGGTATTGAAGAATTGGACTATGTCGGCAAGACTGGCACCGACCTGAGCGTTTGGTTCGATGCCCAGCGCTACCGAATGCTTCGTGACTCAAGCGATGACGGGCTGCTGAATAGCTGGCGCATGGGCTATCAGATTCGGGCAGCGTCCCTGGCAACCAGTGCTGGTCAATGGGACAGCGTATTAAGTGTGCAGGCTGTTATCAGCCGACCGACTGTCGATGTCTGGCTAGGCATCCGTAGCGATTGGAGAAGCGGATACGACGACGCCGTTTTGCGAGAAACGGCTAGCGCGGAAGACGATATGGCGCTTGTTCTTGGTGCTCGACTCGGTCCGCTGGTCATAGAGACCGTTCAGCAGTTCAACAACAAGGCTTCTTACGGGCAAATACAACTTGTGTCATCGGCGAGCGACGCTCACAGCTACGGGAAGTCTCGCCTTGGGCTGGATTTGGGTGTTTTGTTACCGGAAGTCCAGCTGCGGCTGGCTGCCCGGCTGCCCATGCGACTTCTGACATCCGAGAGATCTCGGTGGAGGGAGTCACTCCTTATTGGGCTGGGATACGGCAAACCTCAATATAAGAACAACACTGCCATGTTTACCCGCAGCCGGCAGATCGATGCGGGCATTGAGCTTGAGAGACCATTATCGGACGACAGTAACTGGTTAAGCACCTATGTTGCGGCGGGCGCGGGATGGCGGGACGAAAGACTGACCCGTGAGGGCGAGTTTCAAGACGAATCATCTGCGACGTTTGGACGTGTCGTCATAACGGCCTCGGCTGGAGTACGCGCCAGTTTGTGGAGCTATATGGACCGCTGGCGATTGCGCCTGCAGTTGGGTCTTGTTGGGCGCGTCCCGGTCGAAGACGCTACGGCAGCCATTACTGACCAGTCGTTTGAAGTTCAACGCAGCGCAGTCGACCTGATGTTCGCTGCAACGCTTGATTTCGAGTGAAGCACTTGCGTCTCTCGGACATGGAATCTAGTGTTCGAGCATGAAGCTCCGATGGACACTAACATTCGCATTTGCATTGCTTACCAGCGTTTCTGCAATCGCAGAAACCGATGCCAGTGCGGATGAAGCACGGGATTTTGACCTGCCCGGATCCCAGACTGATCTTCTGGATAACAGTCTTAACCTGGATGATGTCGATTTTCTCGGTAATCCGCTGGAAAAACGCTTTGCGAAATGGCCGGAGGACCTGGTTATTGCGCCGGTCCCGGGGTACTCGCCACAGCTTGGCTGGAACCTGACACTCGGCGGCGGTTATTTTCTGCAGTTGGATGACAAAAACTCAGAAAACCCGCCCTCGGTAATCGGCGGCTTCGTCATGGGGGCGGAAAACGGCAGCTATGCTTATGGCGGTGGTGCAAATCTGCATCTGCTGAACGAAAGATTGCGGCTGAAGTTCGGGGCCGCGTATATGGATATTCGGTATCAATTCTACGGCATAGGCAATGATCAAAACGATCTGGGTATCCGTGTAAATCTGTTGCAAGAAGGCCCGATATATTTCGCAACCGGAAGCTGGCGGGTTTGGAAAAAACTTTACGTCGGCCTGGGCTATTTGAGCGGCGAAGTCGACACCCGGCTGCGCTTCGATACTTCCCCGTCACCGGATTTTGATCCGACCTTAAAACTGGATACTGGCGCGATCAACATCCCCATTGAGATCGACAGTCGAGATCACGAACAATTCCCGCGTGACGGCTGGTTGGTGAAAGCGCGGGGGATGTTTTATCGAAAATCGGTGGGCAGTGATTTCGAGTCTGAAACATTTAAATTCATCGCGAATCGTTATTTGCCAATGCGTGATCAGGACGTGCTCGCCCTGCGCCTGTTCATCAAAGGCACCAGCGAAGACACGCCATTCTTTCTGTTGAGCACATTTGGCGGCAGCACGGATCTTCGTGGTTACCCTTCCGGTCGATACCGCGACCGAATGATGTATGCGATGCAGAGCGAGTACCGCTGGCACTACAACGACCGCTGGATATTTACGGGCTTCGCAGGCTTCGGTGAAGTTGCCGACAGTTTTTCAAATTTCGGCCAGAATTTTCTGCCTGCGGGCGGCATCGGTGCACGCTTCGTGCTGTCCGCAAAACACCGGGTGAGCTTGTCAGCTGATGTGGCAGTCGGCGAAGACGGTATGGAGTTCTATTTTGGCATAGGTGAGGCCTTTTGATCGCCGGTTCGCACCCACGATCATCTTTGCTTTGGTCGCTCGTGCTATATTAATATCTATCTAATGAACCACCGGTTGCTGCAAATGACTGCGTCTATTCGTCCCGGCTGTCTTGTCGCCCTGACACTTCTCACCCTGACCTTCGGCGTCACAGATGTTCGTGCGAATGAAATCGATTCGGCAACGCTTGCCGAGGCCAGAACGCTGTTGAAATCAGGGCGGGAAGACCTGGTGCGTGAGGAAATGGAGTTAACCGAGAGCGAAGCCGCCGCCTTCTGGCCAATCTACGAGCGTTACCGGGATGATATTGAACGCATCCGGGATCGCCAGGCAAAAATGATCACCACCTATATGGAAGCTTACTGGGACGCTGATTTAGACGACGAACTGGCGAAGCATGTTCTGGACGAACACTTTGCGGTCAATAGCGCGCTACTCAAGGTGGAAAAGAAATATCTGCGGCGGTTTCGAAAAGCGTTACCCGCCGCAAAAGTGACTCGCTTCTATCAGCTGGATAACAAGCTGGATGCAGAGATCGACGTCGCCCTTGCGAAGCTTATTCCGCTATTCGACGCGTCCTGATTTAGCTCTGATCGACTAACGCGTCAAGGCGTGTACGCGCCAGAGACGCCCACCGGGAGCAGAGTTTTTCGACATCCTCCCAGCGCGTTAGCATTTCACCACCCTGCCCTAGTGCCGCACCCTGCACGGCGCGAGTCTCTACACCGCGAGCCAGAATCTGTTCCGACTGCGAGTCACGAAGCTCAAGAATCAATGTCGCTTCGCCGACAGCCGTGAGTGCAAAGCCTATTTGCATACTTCGGCCGGACGGCACAGTGGCTGTAATATTCTCAACCCTGACCGTTAACTTCATTACGTTTGGGCCAGGTTGATCTCTGCTACCAAAGTTTTGCAGGTTCGAAAATTCCTGCGAAAAAGCATCCGCTAACAGATCCTCAAAACGCTGCTTTTGCGCCTCATCAAGGGGGAACTGTTGTTGCGACCGATCAGGCGTTCGGAACGCCAGTTCGGGGGCAGCAAGAATGACGCCGTCATAATCGCTGAACACTGTTTCCGGTCGAACCTGGGCGACATCAAACTGTGGCCTCACAACGTCTGCCAAACCTTCGTAGTTAACGGCTGACCCGATAGCGGGTGGGGGCTGTGAGGAACAAGCGGTCACTGCAAAAACGAGGGCCAAACAACACAGATCGGATAAGGGCCGGAAGAATCTATGAGTACTGAAGAATAGTCGCATAATCCGGAAACTATGCTTGATTTGGGTGCCCTCCGCAATGCCGCGTCATGGTTCGCGGCGGCGTGGCTGGAAGGGTAGTGACGCTAGCGACGGAGGGTTATACTGCTCGACCTTGGATCCCAGACTCAATGAATCACGATGACTCCAGCCAAAAACAGATTTGCCGCACTCACCACAGCCATAGTGATCGGCTGCATTGCAGCCGCCTGCGCGTCAGGCTCGAAAATCACGCCTGTCTTTGAGGACCCGGCGTTTTCCGGGGTTTCCTACCAGAATATATTGGTGGTCGCGGCTACTCAGACCTACGAAAACAGAGCGGCCTACGAGCGGGTGATGTCAGCCCGTCTGGTGGCCTCGGGAGTCGCCGCGGCACCGCTCCATCAGGTTGGTGGCGGCAATCGCCCTATTGATCGGGATGTGATCATCGAGGCAGTTCGCGTCGGCGGTTTCGATGCTGTCCTGTATACGCATACGGCTGGCAGCCAATCGAATATCTCCTCGACAACGGGCCAGACGACCGTCGATGCCCATCGCAAGTCGGACAAGGTCGTCAATCTGTTTCGATACGACTACGAAGAACATGCCGATCCCGAGTACGTGAGCCTCGCCACCTCCGCGATCCTGATAACGGAACTGTACGCTGTATCCTCGAAATCAAAAGTCTGGGAAGCCAGGACTGACCTGGCGGAACGTGACAGCACCGCACTTCTGATCGAAGACGCAGTGTCGCTGCTAATGGGCGCCCTGCAACGAGCTAAGCTCGTCAATACCAAGGCTTCCACGCCGGCACCATGAGCCCGGCCATCCCGCCAGTTGAACGCGACTGACATCCAGCCTACAAAAGGCTTACCGAGATTCTAATGAAAAACAAAAGCACCACATTCTCCGTCAATCGACCCTTAGTAATCGCCGCATTCTCGATGATCGTGTCTGTATTTGTCAGTGCCTGCGGCCCAGGTGAGGTTGTTGAGCGGACGGAGGTCGCACGACCCGTCAAGATGATTTCCGTCGGTGAAAAAAGCAATGACGAAACGCTGGAAATCCCGGGCAGCGTTCACGCAGCCCAGTCTGCTGAACTTGGGTTTGAAGTCGCAGGTCAAATGTCTGAGCGACTTATTGAGGAAGGACAGGTCGTAGCGGCTGGTGAGGTGATCGCAAGACTGGACGCCAGAGATTATGAAGTACGTCGGGATCGGGCTCGTGCCACCCGGGATACCGCGAAGGCGGATTACGATCGATACTCGACGGCCTACGCCGCAAATGCCGTTACCGAACAGGAAGTGAGCCGGGCAAAAGGCCAATATGACGTTGCTCAGGCGGACCTGGACGTGGCACAAAAAGCACTCGACGATACGCAGTTGCGAGCACCGTTTGGTGGTCGAATTGCGAGACGGCTGGTGGATGATTTCGCCAACGTGAATGCCAAGCAACCCGTGGTCGTGCTGCAGGATGAATCAAGTCTTGAGCTACGCGTTGATGTCTCCGAGCGGGACTGGGTGCAGGGCGACTCCAGCCTGTCGAGAGACGAAATTACGAAAAAGATCAAACCGCGCGTGCGCGTCGCGTCGCTTGGCCAGCGCCAGTTTCCTGCTTATTTAAAAGAGCTGAGCGCCAGCGCTGATCCGGTCACACGCACCTACCGGGTCACGTTTGGCTTTGCGAGCCCCGCCGACGCCAACGTTAGTCCGGGTATGACCGGCAGTGCCGTTGTAGATCGCCACCGCAGAAATATGACTGGCGCCGCTGGTCTCGCCTTACCCTCGAATGTGATCGTCGCCGACGCCGACGGCAACCCGTTTGTTTGGATTGTCGACACAACCACCATGCGCGTCAGCAAGCGTTTGGTCGAACTCGGTGAGCTGTCCGGCGATCACGCAAACATTGTCAGCGGTCTGACGGGTGGCGACCGAATTGTGGCATCAGGTGTCAACAGCGTCACCGATAACATGCTCGTCCGGGACATCGAGAATAATTAGTGGATATCGCCGCAATAGCTATTAAGAACCGTGTGGTTACTCTTGTCCTGACGGTTGTGATGTTGTTTGCCGGTATCTCGGCTTTCAACGACATGAGCCGCCTTGAAGATCCGGAATTTACGATTAAAGACGCCCTCGTCATGACGCCCTATCCCGGGGCCTCGGCCGAAGAGGTAGAACAAGAGGTTTCGGATTATCTGGAAATCGCCGTTCAGCAGCTCGGCCAACTGGATAGAGTCACGTCAAAATCAGACCGCGGCCTGTCAACACTGACCGTCACGATCAAGAATACCTACGACGGTGAATCTTTGCCGCAGGTCTGGGATGAGCTCCGGCGCAAAATAAACGATGCAGCGGCGAATTTGCCGCAGGGCGTTGGCCAGCCGATTGTCATCGATGACTACGGCGACGTATTCGGCGTGTTTCTGGCTATTACGGGCGACGGGTACTCCTACGCTGAATTGAAGGACTACGTCGACATGTTGCGGCGCGAACTGTTGCTGGTCGAGGACGTGGGTAAGATCACGACCTACGGCGAGCAAACCGAAGCCATCTACATCAGCTTCGATCGCGATCAGATCTCGCAGCTTGGCATTCAGCCACAGGCAATCGTCAACGATCTGATGCAAAAACAACAGATCGCCGACTCCGGTCGGGTCAGGGTCGGCAAGGAATATATTTCCATCGAACCGACTGGTGGCCTCGACACCATCGAAGACTTTGAAGAGTTCATCATCCGTGGGAGTGGCGGCGAACAGGTAAGGCTACGGGATCTTGCTGATATAGAGCGAGGTTATCTCGAGCCGGAAAAGACGATTTTGCGATACGACGGCAAAATGAGCATCGGCCTGGGTATCTCTACAGTGAGTGGCGGCAACGTTGTCACGATGGGCGAAGCGTTGCGGAGCCGCCTGTACGAACTCGAGAATCAGCGTCCGGTGGGCATCGACTTTGGCATTATATCGCTGCAGTCTGAGGCGGTAGCGGAAGCGATATCCGGGTTTACCGCGAGCCTGCTGCAAGCCGTCGTCATTGTTATTGTCGTTTTACTTTTCTTTATGGGACTGCGCAGCGGCTTGCTTATCGGCGCAGTTTTGCTGATCACGATCGTTGGCTCTTTCATTTTCCTGAACCCCATGGGCGTCGCGCTGGAGCGCATTTCGCTCGGTGCCCTCATTATTGCGTTGGGTATGCTGGTGGACAATGCCATCGTCGTGGTGGACGGTATTCTGATACGCCTGCAAAAAGGGGAGACTACCGAGTCCGCGGCTAGCGCCGTCGTCAAACAGTCAGCCTGGCCGTTGCTTGGGGCGACGATCATCGCCATTCTCGCCTTTGCGGCTATTGGCACGTCAAATGACAGCACCGGAGAGTTCTGCCGGTCGTTGTTCCAGGTGGTTATGGTTTCATTGCTGCTTAGCTGGTTCACTGCCGTCACAATCACGCCACTGCTGTGTGTTTTGTTCCTCAAGACACCCACACAAAAAGACCGGCAAGAGGATCCCTACTCACAGGGTTTCTACCTCAAATACAAAGCGCTGCTGGGGCTTTGCATTCGGCGGCGCTACCTGACAAGTGTGCTCGTTGCCGCAATGTTTGGCTCGGCGTTGTGGGGCTTTACGTTCGTGGACCAAAGCTTCTTCCCTGCATCGACGCGCCCTCAGTTCATGCTTGATATCTGGCTGCCACAGGGCACCCACATCAACGAAACCACAGCGCGAGTAAAGGAAATAGAACAGTACCTGAGTGAGAAAGATGAGATCGCCCATGTGACCTCAATGATTGGTCAGGGTGGGCTTCGTTTTCTGTTGACCTACGGCCCGGAAAAACTGAACAGCTCATATGCTCAGTTGATCGTGGACGTTCACGACTATCGAAGCATCAAAGATCTGGGCCCAAGCATCGAGAGCGAGCTTGCCGCGCGGTATCCGGATGCCCTCACCTATCACTCCCCATTTCAGCTGGGCCCTGGCTCGACCGGGAAAATTCAGGCTCGTTTTTCCGGGCCTGACATCTCAGTGTTACGGCGACTATCTGAAGAGACCAAGGCGATATTTCGTGCTGACGCCGATTCGAAATCCATTCGTACCGATTGGCGCGACAGAGTAAAGCTGGTTCGACCAGTACTTGCGGATCAGCGCGCGAATGTCAGCGGGATTACCAGACCGATGGTCGCACAAACCATGAAGCAGGCATTTCAGGGCGAGGTGGCTGGCTATTATCGGGAAAATGACCTGAGCATTCCGATTGTTCTCAGAGCCAAAGACAGGGACAGAGACAACATCAGCAGTGCGCAGAACCTGCAGATCTGGAGTCCGGTTGCACAACGCAATATACCGCTGCGTCAGGTCGTCTCCGAATTCGAAACTGTATTTGAAAACGAGATCATTAATCGTCGGGACCGCAAGCGCACGATGATCGTTTATGCGGATCCCAATACCGGTCTCGCCAGCCAACTGTTTGCTCGCGTCAGAGGTCCTGTCGAGGCACTGGATTTGCCGATAGGCTACAAACTTGAATGGGGGGGCGAATACGAGGATTCGGCCAAAGCCAATGATGCGATTGCTGCACAGATCCCCGTATTCGTTCTGGCCATGATCCTGGTGACAATCGTTCTGTTTAACTCTCTCCGGCAACCGCTGATCATCTGGCTCTGCGTACCACTGGCCATAATTGGGGTGACGGTAGGATTGCTGTCAACGGGGCAACCCTTTGGGTTCATGGCGACACTTGGCTTCCTGAGTCTGATGGGTATGTTGATCAAAAACGCAATCGTGCTGATCGATCAAATCAATTTGGAAACTGACGCAGGTAAAGATCTACTGCCGGCGATTATCGATTCCGGTGCCAGTCGCCTCCGCCCGGTTGCCATGGCCGCGTTGACCACGGCCCTCGGCATGATTCCGCTCTTAATGGACGCTTTCTTCGCATCCATGGCTATAACCATTATTGGCGGGTTGACGTTTGCTACCGTCCTTACCATGGTCGTAGTACCGGTATTTTATTCAATTTTCTACCGCGCCTGAGCCGGGAGCATGATCTTTTACCCAAATATCGAATCCTGTAACATTTGGTAACAACGGGACGTCGATTCCCGATGTGATGTCATACTGGCGTAGCGACATCGCTCGCTTATTCTTTTATCATCACCTTTAACGCTTAAAACAGCATTTAATCTGCAGTTCGGCCCGTTGCGACAACCAGCATAGACTGACTGTTTAAGGAGAATAAAATGAAAAAACTCTCAATTGTGGCTCTGATCGCTGTTCTTGCTGGCTGCGCCCAGGCGCCAAGCATCCAGCAGGGGCCTGACGCCGAAGTGACCTTTGACGGACTCGTACGAATCGACAATGGGCGATTCAAGGATTCGTGGATCGACCCGGATGTCGACTTCAGCCAATACGACCAGATCATGGTAGGCGAAGCCGTTTTTGAGTTTCGCGCCGTCAAGAAGTCGTCTTCTGCATCGTTTGCCCGGCGCAGCAACGAATCAGAGTATTGGATCAGCGATGCGAATAAGGAAAAGCTGGTCGGCGTTGTAACAGAAGTGTTCAGGGACGAACTTAAGAAAAGTACGCATTTCACACAAGCCGATGCTGCGGGACAGAATGTTCTGATTATTGTCGGCGGACTGCACGATATCGTCTCGCGCGTACCGCCGGATCAGGTTGGTCGCGGTGATATCTATCTATCGTCCGTGGGTGAAGCCACCTTGGTCCTCGAAGCCAGAGACTCACTGAGTGGAGAAACGATCTACCGCGCAATCGATCGGCGCAGTGCGGAACAAGCGGGTGGTCAGATGATGGTTTCGAACACTGTCACCAATACAAGTGAAGTTAGACGAATGGCTCGCCGGTGGGCGACTCGTCTCCGCGAAGGCCTGGATTCGATTCACCAGCAGTAGGTTCGCGTGCAACCCGGGTGGTCCCCGCCAAAGGGCCACCCGATGTTGCGGTGACGGCGCCAACAGGCGCTACCAAAAGCCGGTGATGTGCAGGTTTGGCCCAGTTAGTCTTGTGCGGAAGGAACCCCTCCAGTGTTCTTCCCTTAGAGTGCCATCGAGTTCGAAAAGCTGGTAGCTCAGCCCAATGCCCAGGTGTTCTGTAATTTGAAGATTGGCTCCGGCCGCAAAATTCCATATGGTGCCTGCAAAGTCGCCAAGATCTGCGGAAAACCAGTCCAAACGCGAGTACAGCAACCAGCGGGCCGACGGCGAATAACGATACCAGACACCAATATCGGGCACGGGAAAGGACGCGGAAACGTTACTAGTGACGTATTCCGTCGTCACATCGTCGAGCGTTACTTCCCCACTAAGCATTGCGGCGGTCTTGAACAGATGAACCCCGGCTCCCAGCCGAAGACTGTGACGACCGCCATCCCAGAAGCGCCGGGAAAAAAACAACCTTGTGACTGATATCTTCGTCGCAGCCGAAATCTCGGCCCCGGCATTGAATACCAGGTCCTCCCACTCAATGGTCTCTTCGAGTATCTTTGTCGCGCTTCGACCCGCATGAAAGTTCTGTAATGACAGACCCCACTTTTCTGAGAACTGCCAACCAAATTCAGCCACAAAAAGATCCGGTTTATCATCGAGGCCCATGTCTGACTCAAAATCGATGACAATGTTTGCGTCATCGACCCCCCCCGCCACTGATGCGTCAAGATCCCGAGCTGCAAAGAACCCACCAACGTTGACCCAGTATTTGTCGCTCATTATCGGGTGCACGTCATCAATGATCGCAGTTTCGGCAGCGACCAACGGCGAACACATTGCAATTGAATATGCCAACGTGACAGCGGTGAACCTTTTCACTCTTTTACGAGTGCCGTGGTCCCGAGAATTCATGAGTAGCTGACCCTACGGAAGATAACTTGTCCATTTTAGCGCATTCACCAGCAAGCGTCCGGCATGCTAATTTAATCTCCCCTGCGGCTAGGCACTCTGGCGTACAAGGCTAGTCATTTGCCGAAGTAGTCATCTCATCGACATTCAAGGACCATTGGACACAGATAATCCATCACTATGGGCCTTTTCCAATGACTGAAAAACTTGTTTTCTCCTTTCATGACGGCAATGGGCAAGACAAACAATTGCTCGGCGGAAAAGGCGCTAATCTGTGCGAAATGACGCAGATCGGTATCAATGTTCCGCCGGGATTCGTCATTACGACCAAGGCTTGTCTGGATTATCTGAACCAGGAGCAATTGCCCGCAGGCCTGATGGACACAGTCAGCGATGAGATCGCCCGACTCGAGGCCACAACGGGGAAGACCTTCGGCATGGGGTCCGATCCACTCCTGGTATCAGTGCGCTCCGGTTCCGCGATGTCGATGCCCGGGATGATGGATACGATCCTCAATCTCGGTCTCAACGACGAGACACTGGCCAGCCTGATCGAGCAAACCGGCGACGAGCGATTTGCTTACGACGCCTATCGCCGATTCATCCAGCTCTTCGGCAAAGTGGCATTAGGCATTGCAGACGAACACTTCGACAAACATTTCGAGGCTGTCAAGGAGCGGGCTGGCGTCAAGGCCGATGTGGGCCTCGAAGCATCTCACCTCAAGGAAATTAGCGAAAAGTTCATCGCCGTCATCCAGCGTGAATCCGGCAGGGAATTTCCGCAGGACGTCATGCTGCAATTGCAGCTGGCAGTGGAAGCCGTATTCCGGTCGTGGAAAGGTAAACGAGCGCTCGACTATCGGCGCGAGTTTCACATCACGCCGGACATGGCCAATGGCACCGCGGTCAACATCTGTACCATGGTTTTTGGTAACAAAGGCGATGATTGCGCTACCGGTGTCGGCTTCACGCGCAACCCGGGAACCGGCGAGAATGAGATGTTTGGGGAGTATCTTACCAACGCTCAGGGTGAAGATGTGGTCGCCGGCATCCGCACGCCGAAGCCCTTGCAAGCGATGCAGGAAGAAATGCCGGAGCAATACTCGCAACTTGTCGCGCTGCGCAATACGCTCGAGTCACACTACCGGGAAGTGCAGGACTACGAGTTCACTATAGAGAAAGGCACGCTGTACTGTCTGCAGACTCGCAACGGCAAAATGAATGCCGCCGCGATGGTGCGAACATCTGTCGAGCTGTTCGAGGAGAAACTCATCTCCCGTGAGCAGGCCTTACTGCGAATCGATCCTGAACTATTGGAGCAACTGCTACACCCGCGGCTCGATCCTGACGACACAACGGACCCGATCGCTACTGGCCTGCCGGCATCTCCCGGTGCGGCATCGGGCAAGTGCGTATTCGACGCAGACCTGGCGGAAAAGCTGGGCAATGCTGGAGAGAAGGTGATACTGGTCCGGGAAGAAACCCGTCCTGAAGATATTCACGGATTCTTCGCCGCTGAGGGCATACTAACCAGCCGCGGCGGTAAAACATCGCACGCCGCGGTGGTCGCGCGAGGCATGGGCAAGCCCTGTGTTGCCGGCGCAGAAGGCATTGTCGTTGACGTCAGTCTTCGACAAGCTCAGGTCGGTGAGAAAACACTCCACGAAGGCGATGTCATCACGCTCGACGGCGCAACCGGCATGGTCTACGAGGGCTCCATCCCGACGATCCCGGCGTATTTTTCAGACGAACTGAAGGTCTTGCTGAACTGGGCCGACGAGATCGCCGACCTGAAGGTTATGGCGAACTCCGACACGCCGGCGGCAGCCCACAAAGCGCTGGAATACGGTGCGATGGGTATTGGCTTGTGTCGAACCGAGCGCATGTTCAACGCCAGTGACCGACTGCCGATCGTCATCGACATGATCCTGGCCAATAACGCAAAAGACAGACAAGCGGCGCTCGACAGATTGATGCCTATTCAACGTGCCGACTTTATCGAACTGTTTTCGGTAATGTCCCCTCGCCCGGTTACCGTGAGGCTATTGGACCCCCCCATGCACGAATTCCTGCCAACCGAACATCAGTTGCTGGAACAGATCGAGACTTTGCGTCTGTATCGGAACGTTGTCAGAGGAAGACAGGTCGCGCTGGCTTCATCATCAACAATGACCGAACTCCCGCACCCGTTCAGCGAATTGAGTGAAGAGTTCGTCAACGATGCACTGATAACCAAAGAACGCATGTTGAAAAAGGTGCGCGAGCTTCAGGAAGTCAATCCAATGTTGGGCCACAGGGGCGTACGCCTTGGGATTACTTACCCGGAAATATACGAGATGCAGATTCGGGCGATTCTCGAGGCGACTGTGGAATGCGCCAGGCAGGGTATTGCAGTACAACCCGAAAT
>JAACFM010000122.1 GCA_009937445.1 Gammaproteobacteria bacterium
ACGTTACCGTACTGCGGAGCGATCAAGTCGGCCGTCAGTTCTGACGAAACGTGTCCATATCCGAAGGTCATTTCGAGATTGTCCGTCAGCAAAAACTGCGCCTCCAGCTCAACCCCGACCGTCTTAGCCGAATCTCCGTTCTGGGCCATAAAGAAACCCCAATCAGCCGTCGCTGTATTGAGCTGCGGGTCCTTCCAGTCGACGTAGTAAATATCGGCTGCGTATCTGACTCTTTCGGTACTTCCTTTAAGTCCGACCTCGAAATTCTGCACCGTATCGCTCTTGAAAGAATCGACCGACGTCGGGTTGGTCTCCGCAAAGTAACTGAATGTTGGGATCGCATTGGCGCCGCCGCGACGGAAACCTTCCGAGTACGTACCGTAGGCCATCATGTCGTCCGAGATATCCCAAGCAACGTTGAGCTTCAGCTGAATACCGTCTTCCGACTGTGACGGGAACTGGACGAACGGCACAACCACGCCCTCGAACAAAGGAAAGTCCATTGCGGTGTCGTTCGTCAGTTCATTGTCAAACCAACGAGCACCGGCCGTAATATGCCAGTCGTCCGCGACATGCCAGGTTACTTCGCCATACAACGCCAGATCGGTAAAACCCTCTTGTCGGACGTAATAGAAATCAATCTCGCTCAGAGGAAATCCCATCCACCATTGCCCGCCTGTCGCGCAGCCAGCACCGAGCGCGGTACAGGCGTCACCGTACTCATTAAGGCCAAGCAGGTAACTGAAGTTATCAACCTCACGGTCCTGGTCCATATAATAAGCACCGACAGTCCAGTCGACGTTACTATCCGAATCATTGGAAACCAGGCGGAACTCCTGAACAAAGGCCTCTTCGTCATAACCCGCCTCCACATGAGCTACCGGGCGGGGATTGCCGGGATACAAAATATCGAACCAATTCGCGAACCCACCCCTGTCTGTTACCCACAGGCTGGTATTGTCGCGCCAACCATTGCCTTCATGCTCGTAGGACGAGGTACTGGAGGTCAACGTAGCAAACCCGAGGTCCCATTGAACATCGAGACTCATAAGGGATGCTTCTCGTTCAGAAGGCTCGAGCATTGTTGAACCGCTCTGGTCACTACCGTTGTAGACATTACCCAAATAGTCCGCACCCATAGTAATAGTGCGGCGACCGCCAACCTCATCGTCCTGCATCTGGTAGTTCAGCTGAATATCAAGATCATCATTCGGTTGAAAACGTAATGACGCGCGCGCGTAAGTAATATCGACTTCGTCAACGTCGCTCTTCGATTCGTAACAGGAACCATTGAAAGCCAGTTCGCTATCGGTCAATGACGGATCATTGACGCTCAGGCAAGTACCCGCGTCACTCATGACGACCGGTTTACCGTCCTGAATCTGATAGAGATTAACGTAGTCGATCACGCCATCATTTTGAACAGAACCCGCTGACAGACGAAAAGCGGCTGTGTCACTCAATGGAATATTGACCATGGCATCGAAAGCCATGTTATTGCCGTCTGATCCTTCGGTCTGACCGTAGTTCACGCCGACACTCGCGTCGAACTCATTCGCATCCGGACGATTCATGATGTATCGCACCGTACCGCCCAGGGCGCCGGAGCCATACAGCGTTCCTTGCGGCCCACGCAATACTTCAACACGTTGAATATCTTTCAGGAGAAAGTTTGCAAACAATGGAGTGTTATCGATGTAGGTTGCAACCGGAGACACCGCCGAAAGGCCGATATCGCCATTTGTGCCATTGTCGACGTTGACGCCACGAATAATCAGGCTGTTAGCGTGACCAGAGTTGCGATAACCGCGATCAATAACAGACACACCGGCAATCGTTCTCATCAAGTCCGATGTATCGACGATGTTCTGCGCTGCAATATCGTCACCTGACACCGCTGAGATGTTGTATGGAATGTCCAGAATGCTCTGCTCGCGCCGACTGGCCGTTACAATTATTTCCTCAAGTGCATCCGCACCGTCCGATTGAGCCACTGCGACAGGGGCAGCTGTTCCTGCTAGCGCCCCGCCAATCGCCATTACAAGCGGCTTTCTAAAAAATGTCTTCGTCGTGTTCATTCTGTTTTTTCTCCCCCTGCTCGGTGAGCAAGACCTGTTTCAAAATTTATCGTCTAAGTCTGTCGTGCTATAGGTCCAGATTTACATTCAATACTGGTCCAATTCTTAAGATTGCTTCTTATCTACCGTCCTTCGCCCCGGACCGGCATGCGTAACTCGCCCAGTGCTTTGAGCGCTTCTGAGTCATGCCCTTCTTCGTACTGCGGAAACGTCAGCTGACTGTCTCGAAAACTCTTCAATGGCTGACCGAGGTTATGCCAACCGTTGCGCCGTACATCATGTAAATAATCAATATCCAGCTTTAACGGTATGATTTCACGACCTTTTTCAGCTTGGTAAATAACCTCACCGCCCGGTCCCGCGACCAGGCTGCCGCCGACACCGACGTCGTCAGCGAGATTGACGCTGAAGAAATAGCACTGATTCTGAGCAGCATGCGCACGGACCATCGCCATTTCGGCATCACGGTCTATCCCACTGGTTAGCGTCGGGTGCAAAATGATCTCCGCGCCTTGCCATGCAAGGGCTCGAACGGTTTCTGGAAACCACATGTCGTAACAGATGGAGACACCGAACCTGGCGACGCCGGGGACGTCAAACACCGTGTGCTGGTCGCCGGAAGTCACACCGTTCTCATAAGGGCAGTAAGGAAAAAGTTTGCGATGGCGTGTAACAACGACCCCTTCAGGCGAGATGACGGGGCACGTGTTGTAAACGATCTCGCCGACTGCCTCAAACATGGATCCTGGCAACAACCAGATACTGTGTCGCTTTGCGACCTCTTGAAAACGCTGCTCTGTAGGGCCTGGCATGGGTTCGGCGGTGGCCTTATCGGTGCCGTTTGCGGCGAGTTCCGGACATACCACCATATCCAGCCACGGGAAACGGCGCATCATCGCGTCAATTTCCGTGACCATCAGATCGACGTTGCCACCATTGGGTGCTTTGAGCTGCAACCCGGCAATCGCGAACGTCGTCATATACGTCTTTCTCTCATAGGAGCGAACGGTAGCGGCGAACAGCACGCTTTTATAGGTCCAGATTAGGGTAATCGATGGGTCCAGTCTGGACCAGTCATGCGTCAGTCGGCACTACCGATTTATCCGCAAAACGCACAAATCCGGAGTCGACGATCTGTCTATCCTCATTAAAAAACTTAATCTTGTCGCCATCGATAACGATGTAATGGCCCTTCTCTTCCCCGTATGCCCAACGCTCCCACTTGCGAAAGAAACGGTCACCCTCGACACGCCAGCGACCGGTATCGTGGTCTTCGTTGGCAAATCCTCGTCGACCAGACAAGGATCCACCAGGCTTGTATACGATCGTGCAAGGCGAGCCGTTAACCTCGCGATAAAGCATCGTCGCACCCGACATTGCCTCACCAAGTTCAGCACCTCTCAGCCATCTGCCGGATGACGTCTCCAGGTGCTCAACCTGTCCCTTTACCAGATCACGGATTAGTTCGACCAGGCGCTCGACGCCCGGTCGAATCTTGTCAACCACGAGACTCGTCACGCCCATGCGAAAACAATTCTCCGCATCTTCCTTTACCGCGTAGTAACGGCGGACCGGCTCAATGAGAATACCGTGGCGCTCGGCCTCGACGGCCAGATTTTTGACATCGAAATCGACTGGCGTACGAACCCAATAAGTCGTACCTCCAACCTCTGGCGATATCTCCATCGGAATTCCGCGCACGTTGTTTAAAGCCTTCTTCAGCGCAAGTCGACGCTCGCGAAGCACACGACCGAGCCGCAGCATTAAGGCATCGTAATGTCCCAAAGACAGAAAGAACGCGGCTGTTCGCTGATTATTCAGTGGTGGATGGTCCATGATGTCGCGTCGTAATCCTCGGGCGCGCTGAATGAACTCCGAATTCGCGACAATAAATCCAAGCCGGATACCGGGCGCCAGCACATTGGAAAAACTGGCGACATAGATCACTCGTCCATCCGTGTCCATACTCCGCAAAGCAGGCAATGGATGATCCATGTAGCTTGTTTCACATTCGTAATCATCTTCGATGATGACAAAATCATCACGGTGCGCCGCGTCCATGAGCGCTTGGCGCCGCTCAAGCGACATAGTGACGGCCGTGGGAATTTGATGGCTCGGCGTTACGTAAACAAGATCGGCGTCAGCCAGTTGCTCGTCGACGACCAGTCCCTCATCGTCCACCGCCTGTGGCAACAGCTTCGCCCCACGTCGGTACAATAAATCGCGCATCGAATAGTCGCCCGGCTCCTCGATTGCGGCGGTGGTTTGCGTATTAACCAGCAGCTGACTAATCAGGTACAGACTGTTTTGCGTACCCATTGTGATCAGTATCTGATCCGGGCGCGCATGAATGCCGCGGCGAGTGAGGATCTTTGTACGAATTTCCTCCAACAACATCGCATCGTCAGCATCACCGCTGCCGGTAGACCACTCCACGACATCTGCAACACTTAGCGACAGTCGGCTCGCTTCTCGCCACTCGGCCAGTGGAAACAAAGTCGAATCGAACCTGCCGTCTATATAGGGGTATGGGTAACGACTCCAGTTCGGCTGGGCGCCCTTGTCCTCATCGCGTGGCCGTTGCGGACTCTTCTGCCGGAACCATAGCGCTGCCGTTGCCCGATTCGTGGCGGAAGCCTGGCCGCCCGCGACAACGCGCGATTCAAGCATTTTCTCGTCGACAAATATCCCGCTGCGCTGCCGGCTGACAAGGTAACCGTCGGCGATCAACTGTTGATACGCTGCCGTTACGGTATTTCGCGCAACGTTCAACTGCTGAGAAAGCTTCCGGCTTGACGGTAGCTTCATTCCGGGTGGAAAAGCGCCGTTAATAATGCCGTCAACCAGCTTTTGACGAATCTGGTTCTGCAGATTCATTGGATTTTCGCGATCTATGTATATGATTGCGTCTTGCACACACCAACGATAACCTAAAGTGGCTGATTGGGCGTACGGTTGACTGAATTTTGGAGATTCTAAATGTTAGAGGCAGGAGCAAAAGCACCCGAGTTCGCACTTAATACGCACGAGGGCATCGAGACATCACTGTCTGAATTGTTACAAAACGGTCCACTGATCCTGTATTTCTATCCCGCCGATTTCACGCCAGGCTGTACGAAGGAAGCCTGTTCCATTCGCGACATTCACAAGGATATTCAATCGGTCGGCCTGCAGGTTGTCGGTGTTAGCCCTCAGGACGAGGACAGCCATACGCGCTTTCGGGAAGAGCACAATCTGCCATTTATTCTCCTGAGCGACCCCAAGAAAATTGCTATCAAGAAGTACGACGTCGACGGTCCTTTTGGCGTTGGCGTTCGTCGAGCCACCTTCCTGATCAGCCAGGACCGGAAGATAAAAGACGCGATCATGGCCGACATATTTGTCGGTCAACACGAGGAGTTCATCAAGAAGGCGGTGAAGCTCAGAGAGACCGCAGAGTCGAGCTAATCACCCTGTACGGTGACGATCACGCGCCGTGAGTGAGGTGCGTGTCGATGTTCCCAAAGAAAAACACCCTGCCACGTCCCCAGCGCACAGCGACCACCTGACACTGGCAGGTTCAGATCAGAGTGCGTCAAGATGCTGCGTACGTGCGCGGACATGTCGTCCGGCCCTTCCGCGGTATGCGTATACGCCGGATCACCGTCGGGAGTGATCCGGGACATGAAGGTTTCGAGGTCTCTCATGACATCCGGGTCTGCGTTCTCACAGAGCATGAGTGACGCGCTCGTATGGCAGATAAAGATATGGCACATCCCGGTTTTGATACCGGACGCCGACACGAGTTGCTGCACGTCGGCACTCAGGTCGTAGGTGCCGCGACCTTTTGTGTCGATCTGCAGTTCTTTACGAGCGATCAATCGGCGGGGATGGGCACGTACGGTGCCCCGTAACGCAAACGTATGGTCTTGGTCTTGCCGAACCACGGGATAGAAACGACATAAATGTTGTCGTATTCATTCTCGTCGATCTCCGGCACCTTTTTACTGGCGCCCATGTTTCCGATCAGTGCCGGGACTGTATTACTGTGACCGACCACGAGCAC
The DNA here is from genome assembly GCA_009937445.1 of Gammaproteobacteria bacterium. Lineage (GTDB taxonomy): Bacteria > Pseudomonadota > Gammaproteobacteria > Steroidobacterales > Woeseiaceae > UBA1847. The sequence goes on from JAACFM010000122.1 coordinate 6,124, forward strand.
GATCTTGCCTTTATGCTCTTTTACGATTTCATCCATGATCGTAGCGGTATTTGATACGTCATAGGATGTGATTGGAAGTCCGAGCGCTGTCGCCACTGGCTGAACGGTCTCTTCCGTGCGTCGATACGCAGTGGAATAGATAGCGTCAACACCGGCAACAACATCTGCATCAACAAGCTGTCGCGCGAGTTCGGCCGCGCGGCGTTTGCCGGCTTCGTTGAGGCCCGGATCATCGGTGGGAACCAACGCCTTCTCTGCATGACGCACGAAAATCACGGTCGTCGTTGCTTGCAGCTCAAAAAACCACGCGAGTCCGACAGCAATTGCCGAATAAATAATAACAACCTGAATTCGCCGCCGACGGCGACGTCGCCGTCGATCAATGTCTGATTTGGACTTTTGCATGGAGTGCGACTTTACTCGCCCTCGCGGTCGTCGGCAACGACCTGATATTCGCCCTCTATGACGCCGCCTGTTGAAGCGCTTCTACTTTTTCGGACCGGCGGCATCTGTCCACCCATTTTTCGCTTAAACCACCAGACTCGAAGTCCAATAATAGACGCCATGATCAGCACAAAACTGCCGACAATAACGAATGCAAAAAAACCGAGAACGATCGACGCGCCGATCGCCAGTGCGCCAACGATAATCACGAAAATATTCGCGATCGGATTTCCAGCCGGAAATCCGCGATTAACCGAAGAATATTTCAAACCGCTTTCCTTACCCATGACTCGCCAAAGATCCCAGTATGGGGTCAATCCTGTTGAACGCAACCACCCTGAATCTGCTGTCTAGCTGCCCGACAGGTCTTTTAAACCATTTAATAACAATAACTTGCATCGTACTCCTATACTTTACATCACTAACAACTCTGCACCACTTACAAACTGAGACACGCAAACCGGCAGCTCATTCGTCTGATTTTACAGAAACTGCCGCCGTTGAGGTTGAATCCTCTTGATACTGCAAGCACAATGCGCACCCGCTCAACTCGACACGGAGAGGTGGCAGAGCGGTTGAATGCACTGGTCTTGAAAACCAGCAAGGGTTAATAGCCCTTCGTGGGTTCAAATCCCACCCTCTCCGC
>JAACFM010000038.1 GCA_009937445.1 Gammaproteobacteria bacterium
CACCGACACGCGGATTTTCAGTCCGCTGCTCTACCAACTGAGCTACCTGGCCTTATTCGGGTCGCGGCTTGGAGCCGCTCCTACAGTCGTTGGCAGGGGCCAACGAGCGGGGTATTAGACCGATAAGCGCTGGGTCAGTCAAGGGATAATGGCCGTCTGGCGGTTCAATTTCAGGAATAAGCTTGAATGAGCAGCTATGCGAGCGTTGGAACCTATAAATACCGCCAAATACGCCCGGAATGGTGCTCTGGTCATCAGGGTTTAATTGGTTGGTGTAGCGCCGCCGGCACGATAGACTCTGCCATTATTTCCCGCATGGCTGATAATTGATGGCGTCTTCTGGAGAATCGGTGTTCGATCCAAACCTGGATCTTCAGATCGCCGTCATCGTTCCCTGTCGCAATGAGGCGGCAAGCATCTCCGCCGTCGTGCGCGATTTTCGTGCGGCGCTCCCCAGCGCCACCGTATTTGTGTACGACAATAATTCTGATGACGAAACGGCAAAGATCGCCAGAGAAGCGGGTGCGGTCGTACGGTCAGAGACCCTCCCCGGCAAAGGTAATGTCGTACGGCGAATGTTTGCCGACATCGATGCTGACATCTATGTTCTCGTCGATGGCGACGACACCTACGATGCCGCAAGCGCTGGAAAGCTGGTCGGGAAACTGGAGTCAGACATTCTCGACATGGTGAGTGCGGTTAGAGTTTCAGTCGATGATGAGTCCTATCGGCCTGGCCACAGACTCGGTAATTTCGTCCTGACCGGGATTGTCGCGTTGATCTTCGGCAGTCGCTCTTCGGACATGCTGTCCGGTTACCGAATATTTTCGCGGCGATTCGCAAAGTCTTTTCCTGCGCTGACCCAAGGTTTCGAAATCGAAACTGAGCTAACAGTGCACGCGTTGGAGTTGAGAATGCCAATCGCCGAGATCGAAACGCCGTATCGTTCGAGGCCATCAGGGTCCGAGAGCAACTTAAGTACGATACGAGACGGATTTCGAATTTTGAGAGTCATCCTTTCGCTCACCAAGACCGAGCGACCGTTGTACTTTTTTGGGCTGTTCTTCGCCATTTTGGCCGCCAGTGCAATCACCTTGTCCTGGCCTTTATTCATCACTTTCCTGGAGACAGGCCTCGTACCTCGTTTTCCCACGGCCATTTTGTCCACCGGCCTTATGCTGCTGGCGTTCCTGAGTTTGGGTTGCGGCGTTATTCTCGACACCGTCACCCGCGGTCGCCAGGAAATGAAGAGACTGCACTACCTGGCCATCCCCCGTCATCGCCGGGGAGATCGTGAGTAAGTCTATTTTTGGTCGTCTACCGGGCTTTGTTCTCGTTGGCGCGATTGGTTTCCTGATCGACGCCGGAATTCTCACCGCACTCATGACAGGCGCCGATTTTGGACATTACGGCGCCAGGGCGATTTCGTTCACTGTGGCTGTTACCGCCACCTGGTATATCAACCGACGCTGGGTCTTCGAGCGCGGTGCTATTGAGATGACCGGTCGCGAGTACACGTCCTATCTTCTCGTGCAGGTCATCGGCGCGGTTATCAATCTGTCAGTTTTTGTTGCAGTGATCGAGTTTGTACCCGGGTTTGCAGAAATACCTGTAATTCCGCTGGCACTGGGCGCGGCTGTTGCGCTGCTGTTTAACTTCACCACATCGAGTTGGTGGGTGTTTTCGGATTCCCGGAAACGAGACACAGGCGATACGCTGCCGTGACTGAGCCCTCTTCTGAAGCGACCTACAGCGGCCGCGACAATCTGGAAGCCATGAAAAAGGCGACCCGGTATAACGATTTTCTGATTGCCTTGATCCGCGAGCATTCCGTCGGCAAACAGGCACTGGATCACGGTGCCGGAGCAGGAACATTCGCGAAGCCTGTGTCAAAGGGCGATATGAATGTTCTTTGCATGGAACCGGACGATACGCTGCGAGCGGAGCTGGCAGAGTCGGGTCTGGATGTAGCTGCCAGCCTCGAAGAGATACCGGATGGCTCGGTCGATTACGCTTATACATTAAACGTTCTCGAACACATTGAAGATGATCACAGGGCAATCGCTGATCTGTACCGCTGCCTGAAGCCAGGTGGCCGAATTTTGGTTTACGTTCCTGCATTTCAAATTCTATACAGCCAGATGGACGATCACGTCGGACATTTTCGCCGCTACCGCCGCAAACCGTTAATACATATTTTGCGTTCTGTCGGATTTGAGGTCAGCCGCGGACGTTACGTCGATAGCCTGGGTTTTCTCGCGACGCTGGTCTATAAGCTTGTGGGCAATCGCTCAGGCAGCGTAAGTCCCGGCAGCGTAGCCTTTTATGATTCTGTGATCTTTCCCTTCAGTAGAGTCATCGATTTCCTTAGCGTCGGATCATTTGGGAAGAACCTGACAATAGTCGCTACGAAGCCGCCGCATGCTTCCGGGTAACCCGTCAACCGGTCGCGATACTACAAACGTCTACCTCGAGAGTTGGGTGACAGTTCTGATTTGGATCGCCGCAACAGCGATCAGCGCTTTCTTCGCTCTGCTGGTTATCGACTCAGCCTTTTTCGAGGGCGAGTACATCCCCATGGGGAATGACTCCTTCTATCATGCCCGCCGCATGCTGGACACGGCGATCGGCGAGCGCGGGTTTTACCAGTTCGATGACCGAATTCATGTGCCGGACGGGAGCTGGATTCCCTGGCCCTGGACTTACGATTTTTTGATGGGGCAAGCGGCCCGATTCGCGGTCTGGATTAGTCCCACAGCAAACCCGATGGGCTTTCTCACTTACGTGCCTGTCGTCTGGTTGGCGGTCAACGCTGCAGTGTTTCTGGCCGCCGCCAGGCAGGCAGGCTTAACGCTGACTTTCTGCTTCATCGCGATGCTCGCTTTTTCACTCTCGCCGTTCGTGCAATTGATGCATATGCCCGGAAAGGTTGACCATCACTTCGTTGAATTCACTTTTGTATTGCTCGTAACCTGGCTGGGGCTGCGCTGGTTCTCAGAACCAGAAAGCCGGGTGTCTGCGGTTGGCCTGGGTCTCGCGCTCGGGCTCGCACCGGGTTTTCACAATGCGATGTTTGTGCTGCAGATACCGGTGCTTGTATGCGTGGGACTGCTCTGGTTACGCGAAGACCAATACCCTCGCCAGGAACTACAAACCATCGCATTAACCTTGCTGGCGACTACCCTGCTAGTCGTGTTGCCGTCGGAACCGTTCAGACAGGGGATGTTCGAGTTCGGGCTGTTGTCATGGTTTCATCTTTACGTTGCTGCCTGCACATCCGTTGTTTTCTTTTTTGTTGCGCGGAAGAACTACAACAAGAAGTCTCTGCTAACTCTCATCGGCATTTGCGGACTTCTGGCGTTACCACTGCTGGGACAACTTACTCATGGTGCCGCGTTCCTGTCTCAGGACATTTCCATACTTAAAAATGTCATTGAGGCGACGAGTCCGTATGTCCTGTTCTTCGACACTTTCGGGCCCTTAAAAACAGTCGCGCAATACAGCTGGCTGCTGGTGCTTGCTCCACCTTTACTAATCTACTATCTCTGGTGTGCTTCGCGTCAAAGTTCGCGTCGCAATTTGTTTTTTGCGGTCATGACGGTGTTCGGGCTGGCGTTCCTGATGACCCAGTTTCGATTCAATTACTTTGGGTTGTTCAGCCTGATCGCCGGCGCTCTGCTCGCCGCGCAGCATCTTGCAACAAGAATGAATTGGCACCGGGGTCTCGTGATAGTGGGCTTGCTCGCGACCCTCCTTGTCGCATACCAGCCGCCGCTTCGGCAACACCTGTTCGCCGTTTATGCGTTAGGCGCCGCTCCATTGTATGAAAGGGCTCGCCCGGTATTTCTGGATTTGGCTGGGCACTGCGAACGTCAGCCCGGCGTGATTTTGGCGCACGAGAACGACGGCAACTATTTACTGTTCCATACCGAATGCAGCGTTATCAGCAATAACTTCATGCTGACGCCCAAGGATGAGCAAAAAATCGCACAAATCGGCGAGATGATGCAGCTATCGCCGGCCGCGTTGCGTGAATATCAACCCGACGTCAGGTACGTATTCCTGCGCACACAGCATTTCATTGTTGAACGCGATGGAAAACTGGAGATCGACAGAAATTCACCGCTCGGCACAGCCCTGCTCGCAAACCCTGAGCCTCCGGAAGGGTTCGAGTTGATCAGAACACTGTGGTTGGAGCAGAACGGGCAACGCGTAATGTATGGCAAGGCTTTTGCTGTGAATTAGGAAAGGGAAACGCCAAATCCTTACATACTGCCAGTTACGTTGAGGAACACGCCCTGATGATCGTAGCTCAGGTCGGTCAGGTCTTCCGAGAAGTCCGTGAAGTTGTAGCCCAGCCCGGTGGCAAGGAAACCGCTGCGGTTCTCGTTCAGGTCCGGCATATCAAGCATGCGGGCCTCAGCCATGAACTCCCAATTGTCCCGGAACTTGTAGTCGCCGCGAATCACGTAAAGATTGGCGTTGTTCTCGAAGAATTCCGGGTTCTCTCGATCAAGACTCACCTGGCCGAGGCGGTAGGCGTATTTACCGCCGATAGACAGGCGCGGCGTCAGGTCGTAGGTAACGTCAACGGCAGCGATATGGCTCTTTTGAATGAACTCAGCGGCGATATTCTGCAGCGTGATCTGATCGGCCGTCGGCACATTGTAGAAATAGGTGTACTTGACCATCGCATTCAGACGGTCGTTGCTGACGGGGCGGTACGCGTAGCCGGCTACCGCTTCGGTGAAGCCGCCGTCGTAGAACGTACCGAGCGAGCTCTCGCTTTGGGAGTGATTCAGTTTTCCGATGATGCGACCTGATGGCCCCATCTGGTATTTGAGGCTATTACGGAACAACCAGGTCTCACGCTCATTGCGCGACAGATCAAGCTGTTCAACGTCGTCATTTCGGAACTCGACGCCACTAGCGAACTGCATGTCACCTGACGCGAAGCCAAGTTGAACACCGGCAGCAACGCGGTCTGTCTCGGCACCCGTAAAGGTGTCGTGCAATGTGCCAATGTCCGTGTTGAAACCGAGGCTCCATTTTTCGCGCAGTGCCAGGCTGATGCCGGTCGAATGCGTCAGGCCCATCATCGTGTCGCTGCGTTGATAACGCTCCTCAAGAAATACACTCGCGCTATCGGAGAGACGAGATTTAACACCCGCAATGAGGTTGCCCTGACTGCCACGAATGGTATTCAGGCCATTGTCAGCACGCTCATTTTCGAGCGTATAGTTGAGATACATGCTTGTGCTGTCGGAGTAGCGGTAATTCGTTCCGAATCGCCCGCCAGCACCGAGGTCGCCGCTGGATACTTCAGCGTCGACCTGCATTTTTTCGGATACCTGAACAGTACCGCCAACACCAGCGCGAGCATTTTCCTTGCGCGTGCCGGTTACGGACAGCGTGTCCTGCACGAAACTGTAGAGATTCCAGTCAGACTTTGAGTCGTACCCGACCTGGACCACCGCATCAGTGCGCTCACCTTCGTCCTGCGTTAAGGGCACGATCACCCCTCGATCAGAGCGCTCGTCCATGCGGTAGCCAACGCTTACGTCCCAGCGCTCGCCGAGCTTGTAGCCAAAATTGTATTCCTGAGCACGCGTTTCGATTCCCTGCAGCTGCACTCGATTGTCGATTTTGGCGCCGAAGTTAAACCTGTCTGCGAACGGCAGGCTGAATGTGCCGCCGTAGTTCTTTGTGTCCGTCAGTGCTGTCAGGCCTGGTGCGGAATAGCCCGCATCAACTTCCTGAACGTACAGCGTCATACGCGCGTCAAATCCGAGGTCGACAATGTCCGTAGCCCTCAAGCTGATATCAGCCCGACTGGCATTCGCCTCTGCGTTGATGAACTGGCCAGCGTCAAAACTGTTGAACTCATAGCCACCGTCATTGGAGATCAATGGCATCGACAACAGTCCTTCGCTTTTTGCCTGCTGGACTTTCAGCCAGGTCTCAGACGCAAGCCGGACGGTCAGGTCGGCCGCCTGCAACGTGCTGTCTTGGCCGTCCTGCTCGTTAATGTTTGACGTCACACCGAGTTTCACATGCTCGCCAAACCAGTAATGTGCCTGACCACCAAAGGACAGAGCATCGATAGTGTCGAAACCGGGGGCGTACTCGTAGCGTACGACCAGGTAAGCCTCGTCACCGGAAACTGAGCCGCTTCGAACGAGCAGGTTGTCATCAGCGATCGACGCCAACGGGTCGGTCAGGACAACGCGCCCTTGCAGATAGTCGATGTCATAGTCGATAGCCGGGGTCAGATTCACGACGCCCGTAACTATGCCCGAAGCCTTGTCACGCAATTCGATGCGCACGCGTTCGGATCCGGTCAGCAAATCCTGACGACGCAGGAAGTACAGTGACCCGCCTGTCCCTCTGAATTCCTCACGACTACTTATCGTGCCGGGCTCGGCGGCGTAAATATCCGCAGCGTATTGTTGTTCACCAAAGTCGGTTGTTGTATCAGACTGGTAGTGTGCGTTCGCGCCGTACAGCCCACGATCGACATGCGCCAGCTCGTTATTAACGTAACCAACCTTGAAGTTACCCCATTGGCCGTAGTTGTCGTCCTGGCTGACGCGTACGAAGAACTTGCCCATCGTCGGTGCCATCTCGGTCACGGTGCTGTCATCGCCAAACGTGGGGTAATAGTACTTTTCGTCAATGCGCCTGAAGAACGCATCCGGTGACTTGTCCATCAAGCCACTGAAAATGTCTTCAATCGGACCTTCCCGGGTATCGGCACTGGCCGTTACCCGCCAGTGATCGCCAAATTTGCCGTTCACAAAGAACGCCAGCCGGCCGTCAACGTTCGAATTCGGATCACTCAGCGAGTTTGCACCCTGCAGCAGGTCGATCGGACCGTTTGACTCGCTTCCGGACAAGGTGAGATCGGCCATGCCAACGTAGAACCAGTCGTTATTCTCGAACTCGAGATCACGAAGGTAAAGATTACCGCGCCCTTCCTTGTCCAGGACGGCAACCTCGACCGTGTGCAGTCCCTGCGGCAGAATTTCTTCAGCGATAAACTCGCCGTTGTCATCAACCGGGATTGGCCTGCCCGCTACCCAGACTTCCTGCTCACTGCTAATGCCAGTGCCGCGCACACTCACGGTGCCGCTGCTAAGACCAATGTTCTGCATACCCAGCGTATTCTGGCCGTAGGCCGAGAACAAAATCGCATCCTGATACGACTCGTCTTCAACACCGTCTTCGAGTTCAATCTCTTCCAGCGGGAAGTCTTCGTCGTAGTCGACCCACAATGCCTGTGGCTCTGTTTCGTCAAAATTACCGTCTTCGCCGTATGCTCGGAGCACGTAAGCCAGCTTTTCTGCCGGTGCTCTAAAGCTTTCCGCGCTTGGTCGCCATGTAGACGAACCATCCACTTTGATATCGATGACTTCGAGCGGTTCGCTCTCAAGTGATTGACCGGGCTCGAAGACGCGAATCTCGGCGCGATCAACAAAGTGCGAGTAGTTGGTGTACATCCGGAACTCAACCTCGGACGCATAGGTATCGCCATCGCCAAGCGCCGCAACGGCAATACGCTCGGGCTCTGCTAAGACGCTAAGTCGTGGCGCGGACCGCAGGTTGTCGAAACCAAACTGAATATCTGCTTGTGCCAACGCAACGTCGGTACAACGCTGGATATCTGACGAGCTCCGCTGTGGATCATCGATAGGCACACCATCAACCGTGATACGCATCAAATTCAAGCCAAGTGCATTCTCCGGGCTAAGCTCGCGCGTCATACGGGTGACGTCAACGCCGTCATAATCATCCAGCACGGCGAGTTCATCGTAGATGACCTGTACGGACACGTGCGACGTCTCACCCTGAATGAATCCTGCATTGACTACATCGTCCGAGTGCACATAGCCGCGACCTTCGAATTCGACCTCGGAAGGATCAAGCTGCATATCAGTGGCTATTTTTTCCATGGCGCGTCGCGCTCGTGACGCTGACAAGCCGACATCATCTTCGTAGACACCCGCAGTACGGCGAGTCAGCCGTTCATTGCGAGTGTAGCCAACGAACCGAAGACGCGGATTGGTCTTGTCTGCCACATCCAGAAGACCGCGTCGAAGCGTCTCTGTGAAACCGGCCCGCACAGCAGGTCCGCCATCGACAAAGTTAATATCGTCGATTGCACCCCAGGGCGGATCGTAGACCTTCGTCACCATCTCCGCGCCCGCATCTCCAGGACACATTTGCGGTTCGTCGGGTAAGTCCTGCAGTGGATCGTCGTACCAAAACTCGACCTCAACACGGCGGTTGAGAGCACGTCCCTGTGCTGTCTCATTGGTGCTCAGTGGTTTCTCCGCGCCGCGGCCATCACTTTCGATAGCGCTGGTCGGCAGATCCAGTTCGTCCTGAATTGCCAGCGCGACGCGACGTGCGTGGGCTTTCGACAAGCCGACGTTATCACCGTAAATTCTTTCTGTGCGGCCGATCAACGGCATGCCATCGGTAAAGCCAACGAACTTGACGACGACGTTGTCTTTATTCTCGAGGTTGCTGAACCCTTGCTGCACTTGTTCAACAAATGCCTCGTTAACCTCGACCGCTCCGTCGCGGTAGTGCAGCGGAGCAATCAGATTCTGCACACGGGCACGTTTTGCGTGTCCGTCGACATACCTGAGTTTACAAACCGTCTCGATACGACAAACCTTGACTGTCTGTACTTCATGCTCAACCAGAAACTCTTCCAGCCCAACCTGATCACGCAGCTCGTCGTACCACACCTCGACCTCAACGCGACGGTTCTTCGCCCTGCCCGCACCGGTATCATTTGATGCAACCGGCTGCAGATCACCTTGCCAGGAATACGAAACGGCTTCCGCGGGCAATGCCAGAGCCGTCTGCATGTACTCGGCAACCTCACCAGCACGTTCCTGCGACAGGCCCATATTGTCCATGTAGATCTTAACCAGCCGCGGTGACAGCGGCTGATTATCAGCGTGGCCGACCATGTGCAGGCGAACGTTCAACCGGTCCTTCATGCCATCGAGTATTACGGCAAGTGCGTCAACCGTATCCGCAGGGATTTGTGCGACGCCGGATTCGAAATAAATCGGTGCAACCACGTTGCTGAGCTTGATGGTTTCAAAGCCGTCTTCAACGGTTTCGCGCGTCCCAATCTCGTCACTCACATTCGTTGCCAGACGATTTGGGTCTTGAACCCACTCGGTGAATTCAAAGTCGTTGGTCAAATGCCGTTCGACCGCTTCGCCCATCGATGACTCGTCGACATCCTGAGCGAATACAGCAACAGGCAGCAACAACAGTAAGGCGCTGAAACGGGTTAGTGCTCTCATTGCTCACCTCCCCGCGATTGTGCGACCGGTCCACCGAGTCGCCAGTGAATTTCCGGCTCGATGACAAGTTCATAACAGCAGTTGAGCTCTTCCCAGGCATCACTGATCTCTGACTTCAGACTCTTCAGCCGTTGCTCAACCAGTGCTTCCGGTTCGATATCAGCGACATAGGAAAGACGCAGGATCGCAGGCGCTTTTTGCAGCTCTTCGAGGAGCATGCTGACCCGCGGTATCCACTGCTGGCGCATCGTCGAAGAATTGGGTTCAAATACCGCATCGGCGATATCGAGGCCAACGACGCGGTGAATCGAGGCGCCGAAATTGATGCGCAAGGACTTACCACGTGTCGCCCGTTGCACTTGCACCGGGCGCGTTGATGAACGGAAGCCACTGGGCAACGTACGATCGTCGAGTTTCAACACGAAGTTGCTGCCCCGACTTTCGTTCGGAACAACCGCACAGGTAATGTGATATCGACCGTGGGCATCCGTACTCGCGACCAGGCCTTTCGCTGTTACGAGTCGAACGCCGGACAATCCGTCTTCGTCATTGTCCTGGTAACCGTTGCGGTTGGCGTCATTGAATACCTTGCCCGTCACGTCGGTGCAATCGAATGTCGGGTCCGGAATGATCCGTACAGTGGCTGATGCCTCTTCCGAAATAGCGCTGCCGAGTATTGAGTTTGTCGCTTGCGCACGATTGACGAATTCGCCTTCAGTGACGCCGGCACCAGCTGCAAGCAAAAGCTTGATTGTGTGTCGACCATCAACGGCCAGCGTGAAGTTCGACCAGATCAACTCACGCCCGACGATTGTCGGTTCGAGCGGTTCGTTATCAAACCTTGCCGATCCCTCGATGTAACGGAATCCGGCCGGGAAGCGATCGATGATATTGACGTCCTGAAGATCGACGCCGAATGAGTTGCTTACCGTGATGATGTACGGAACCAGCTGGCCACGCGTTACATTCAACATCGGCGTGGTCTTTGTTATCGCAACGGCTCCGTCAAGACGCGGATCGAGAGGCACGTGATTATTAAAGAGCTGACTTGAACCCGGAGCCTGGGTCGCGTCCAGCCTCAGGAACAGGTGATAGTTAGTCGCCGGGCTTTGTGCAGGAACGGAGGAAGGCGGCGCGAACTCTGAGGCCTGCGCTTCGCACGTTTGCAGAATTCCGAGGACAGCATCATTGGCTGATCCCGGACAGGACGGCACGTCGAACGGCAGCGTTGTCTGATCCGAGCTTGGCGGAATCAACACAGACACGCCGGGAACAAAACTGGCGTCCGGCGCCGTTACCTGTATCACATAGTTGGAACCGCTCGGACAGGCCGGATCGGAAAAATTGATATCGAATTTGTAATAGCCATTCGAGACCGTAACCTGGCCCTGCTGGTTCGGATCGTCAAAACACGTTGCTGGCAAGGCGAGGTTATTGCGCGGATCTACCAGCGTGACGACTGCGCCGCTTACAGGGCTCCTGCCAACAGACGCATAGATGACACCGTTCGGATCAACCGGCAGGTTCAGAGCAAGCAGATTGCTGCCCTCCTGCACATCGATCTCGGTGATCTCTTGCTGACCATCGGTGAAATCAGAATCCGCAACACCCAGCATCGCTGTGGTCGAAACAGCGCCGGGCGCACTGAAGCGCAGGGAATACATCGATCCCGTGGCGTAGTTTGGAATGACATTGGTAAACAGGTAATAGCCGTCGGCATCCGTAACCATCGAGCGTACCGGCTGATCATCCAACAGCAGCTCAACGAGCCAACCTTCAAGGGGCCGCTCGAAGCCGCCAAGAGTGTTCTCATGATCCGCGTCGTGCCAGACATTACCGCTCAGCATTCCCGCGTCCGGCATGGCGCCAACGTCGATCATCACCGTTGCTTCTGCTTGCTGCTGTGGGTCATCCCAGTACACGCGAGCTGTGTTGACGATCGGCGTGCCCTCAGCAAGGGCTGGATCAATAATCGCGCGGAAGCGCAGCACGGCGAACTCACCGGGGGCAAGCGCACCGTAATTAGAAAAGTAGTCTGCGCTAATAACCGGGTCCGCGAAGCTCACGCCAGTCGCCAGCCCGTTCAAGGTCGCCGACTGGTCCACATACGTCAGATAGTCGGGGTTGGTCTCGTCAAGATCATCGCGGATAGTCACGTACTGCGCGGGTACCGTGCCGACGTTTTGCACCGTGACAACATATTCCAGCGTTGCTCCGGCAATCGCCGTACCACCGTCAACAACAGACACTTCTTTAACGATCGTCAAGGCCTGGGCGTCGCCCACAACAACGATTGTCGGTTCGGGGCCCGTCGCCGGATTACCGTCACCGTCGGTCAGCAGGTTCGCGACCTCGGCACTGTAAACCGTGGCCTGGTTGACGATCAGGCTGCCACGAACAGCAGCAGAGTCGACCAGCAAGTCGAACTGAACGACAGCCGATTCGCCCGGCGATAGCACGCCCTCACCTGATCCCGGTAGCGCCAGATCCGCAGAGCTGACATCGATGCGTGCCGCAAGAGGGAACACACCACCATCAGGTTGGCCAATCGGCGCACCATTCAAAGTGGTGCTGTCGGCAACATAGGATGTATTGGCAGGAACGTCATCGAACAGCTCGACGATAGTCGCAGGTACGTTGCCGTTGTTGTATATCGTTATTGTGTAGCGAAGCGTGTCATCCGGATCGACAATGTCTGGTGAGCCGTTGTCGACCTGTAACTGGGCGGACTTCGTCGCGAACAGTAATGGGAAGTTACCAACCACATCACGCGTCGGGTCATCGACCAGCTCTGTTCTCGGATCATCCGAAGGCTGATCAGCAATGCCATAGTCAACAGCACTGACAAATGCCTGGTTCGATATCACCGTGCCGTCCGGCACGTCCGCATTGACGATAACGTCGAACGTAATCGTGGCGACATTGTTGGCAACGCCTGCATTCAATACGCCCGGCGTCGTATCTTCCGGCGCATTGATCTGAATTCCGTCGATGAGTGCTGAGCTCGCGCCATCGGGTACCGGTACGCCGTTCAACATCGTGCTATCGGAGACGTAGGTCGTGTTAGCAGGAATCTGATCGACGATGTAAGCATCCGTCGCGTTAGCGGTTCCAGTGTTTTGTACAGTGATCGTGTAGCGCAACGTCTCACCAGCGAGCAACACGTTCGGGTCGCCGTCGAGATAGGTCGAGATCTTCTCGACGATGAATGATGGCGCGGACTGGATCAGAATTTCTGTCGGATCCTCATCGCCGGCGACGTCGGGATCGGCTGCACCATTAATATTCGGGTCATCACTCAGCGCGATCGGATAGCCGTTAAACGTCGCTTCAGACTGGTTGAGAACGACCGTGTCATTGGCGATGACGGGTGCCAGTTGAACTTCAAACACGATGAACAGGGTTTCGCCCAGTCCACCGATACTCAGGTCGCTGATACTCAGCAGACCGGTTCCTGAGGCGCCACCGTTCGCGTCGGAGTTGTCAGTGCCATTTGATGCATCAGTAACAGTCAGTGTTCCTGCCTGGAACATGCCGGTCGCGTTCAGATTATCGAGTTCATCGATAACGTCGAAGCCGTCGATCGGTGATGTGCCAGCGTTTTCGATTCTTAAGGTGTACTCGATCAAATCGCCGGGCGTCGCGACTGTTGCCGGATCTTCGGACGTCGTTAGATTAACCGCGTATTTTTCAAAGATCAGCGTTGGCGTAAAGACCAGAATGGTGTGCGCATCTTCGTGATCAACGTCGTTGATCGTACCGTCGGTAAGGACGCGATCGTAATCACGCGCGTACGCGAGAGCCGCCGCATCTTCGACGTCGAGGCTAAACCACTCGGTCGCTCCGGCGATATTTGTCAGCGCGGCAGTTTCAACGCTGTCTGCGTCGAGTTCCGTTTGATAGGTGACAATCAAGTGCTCATCAACGCCGATGGCACTCGCGCTATTGAGTAGCGTCAAGGTGAGCGAACAGGTCGGATCGCCAGCAAATACAGCCGTGTAATCAGTTCCATCGACCAAAACTGCGGACACCGGTGTGACGCCATCAGAGCCAAACACCTGCGCGGTAATCTGACTCGGTGCAACATCACACATTCCGCCATCGGCTTCATTTGGCAGGAGGTCGCTGATCGTCAGGTTGTAAGCCGGAGACTCGCCAGCGTTGTGCACATCAAGTGTGAATGTCTCCGGAACAGCGACACGCATTTGCAGCGGACCGCTCTTGGTCATCGTCAGGTCTGGCTCAACCACGGTCATTGCCGCCGTCGTACTCGACTCGCCAGTTAACTGCGTAGCGATGTCGTTATCAAGCTGGTTGTAGGTAAATAGCGCGGTGTTGGTAAATTGCAGGCCGGCAATATTGGTCGCTGTATCGCGGAGTCGCACAGTGATTTCGATAACCGCTTGCTCACCGGAGGGGATATCAATACCGATGGCTGGATCTTCAATAACGAGACTTGTGGCTGTCCCTGTATTGACCGGCGTCCACGCACCCGATCCGGAAATTTTTGTTACATCTACGAACTCAAGGTCCGCAGCGGAAGTGGCCAAATCGTCAAGAATCTGCACATCGTACAAATCGGCGCTGTGCGGCACAGACGGTACGGTGACTCTGTAGCTGAACTGCTCGCCAATCGTTGCCGTTGCCTGAGTATTTTCTTTCAGCGGCGGCGGTGGCGGCTCACCCTCAATAACAACCCGGGTCGGGTCCTCGTCGCCGTCGATACTCGGATCGGACTGACCGTTGACGAATGGGTCATCACTGTCAGCGAGTTTCGCCGCGCCCACGAGGTCTGCCTGATTGGTAACAACCGTGCCATCAAGGAGACCGGACTCGAGTTCGATATCGAACTGAATCATGACTTCGCTGTTAGCCGGCAAATTCATGCCGCTAATGTTGAGCAGACCGGCGCTGTTGGTACCGCCGAATGCATCCGAGTTATTGGCAGCACCAACCGGAACAGTGTTGGGCAGCACATTCAAAGAACCTGAAACGAATACGGCTGTGGCGTTCATCGCGCCGAGATCATCGGTGAACGAGAAATCTGCAAGCGCACCGTCGGTCGTCTGCAAACGCAGGGTGTACCGCAATATGTCGCCCGGTGCTGCTAACGTCGCTGGATAATCCCCAGTTGTCCGGTTCTCAACCGATTTCTCAAAGAAATACCCAAACAACGCAACATTCGTCGTATGTGCGTCTTCGTGATCGAGGATGCCCGGAGAGCCCGTGACGACCGTCCGTGAATAGCCGATACGGTCCAGGTTGCTGCTGTCTCCGTTGTACCACTGTGTAACACCGGCGATATTTGTCAGTGCAGCACCGTCCTGACTGTCGGAGTCGAGCTGTGTGCGGTAGCTGATGACGAGCCGTTCGTCGGCACCAATTGTGGCTTGGGCCGTCAGCATTGACATCGTCAGCGTACAAGACGGAACACCGGTGTAGTTCAGCGTGTAATCAAGGCCTTCGTTTAGAGGGCCTTTGCCTGGAATCGCGGTAACACCATCAGCGGCAAATATCTGCGCGCTCAAAATTTCAGGTGTTGCATCACACATTCCACCCGTCGCGCCGTCAGGCAGAATATCGATGAGCGTAATGTCCCACGCATCACTTAAACCCGTGTTGTGCACATCCAGACCGAATGTGCCCCATTCACCAAGGTTCAGGGTTCGGCCGAGTGTTGCCGGGCCGGTTTTGGTCATGATTAGTTCGGGCGCGGCTATAGTCAGCGGTTCCGTAATGCCCCACTCGCCCGGGAGAGGCGCGTAGAAGGTGTCTTCTATGAAACGACCAAATGACCACTTGGACGTATTGACGAACTGAGTACCCGGCGCGTTGACGGGGGTGTCCTCGAGAACGACCGTGAGCTCAATGACGATTTGTTCTGTTGCCGGGATAATAAGATCAGAATCCAGGGTAAACGTTAATAGCCCGCCAACATTTGAAAATGCGTGACTAACACCCGCGCCTGAATCCTCCCAAGTAACTGTGTGACCAAGGTAGGTAAGATCGACGCCTGTTGAATTCAGGTCGTCAGTCAGGACTATCGAGTGCAAGTCGTTTACCGAGCCCGTCCAGTCGATGACCGTGTTGACATCAAGATTGGGATCGAACAGCACCGGTATGGTCAGCGTGTAGGTAAACGGAACGCCGATTGCCGCCGTCGTTGTGCCAGCGGGATTGCGCTTGTCGATTTTCTCAACCGGGATCAACAGGTTCTGGCAACCATCCTGAATCGAGGTTGACGAGCCATTGGTGAACCAGATTTTGTGACCAGCGACTGCGTTACAAGCCATTTGGCCGGTATGCACAACGTTGTCGAAGATGACCAGCCAACGATCGTCGGACTGACCCGGCTGTGTCAGGAAACTGAAGTTGGTCCCCAACTCATTGCCAGCAGGGTAATTACGAATCGTACAAGTACGGTCAATGAACAACTGCGCTGGTGCGATGTCACCGGCTGCGCCGTCGAGAATACCGTTCGGATAATCAGAACAGTTTTGTGCCTGCGCAGCCATGGAAGATACAAGCAAACCCAACACCATTAAGAGGCGCACGCCCACGCGGCGCAAGTTAACGAGGCGGTTCGAAAAATGTAGTCGTGTCTGGGCCATCTTCCCTATTTCTTCAGCGCTGGCGACTGCAGCACCAATGGGGATAGCCCGATCGAAAATCGTGTGACGAAAACTATGATTTGCGAGCGGTCCCGCTACCGTGGAGCTAATTGCTCTGTAGGCCGGTGACTTTGCGTCGCCCCCTTTCGGTGGCTTTGCCTTTTAATTGGATCCAGACGTGACTATGGCGCATCGAATGGCGTCAAAAGGTGAACTGCATCACACCTTGTGCTATTCACCATAATTACGTCAAAAGTGTGTGAAGTTGCTTCGATTAAAAGCGAATCAGGCCGCTGGCAAGAAGTCGATTGGATAGATAATGGTAACCGCCACAATGTCTTCCTTGGCACCGAAATCAAACCCGGTTACGCGCTCGATGACCTGTTCAGCAAGCATTGGCGCGTTCATGTCCGATGACTGCATGACACAGAAAGAAACCGAACCGTCCGGTTCAATGACCAACTTCAGCGTAATCTGACCGCGAAGGGTTGGATTCTTGCGTAACTCCCGGTTGTAGAGGCGATATAGCGACGCTTTGTAACGATCGAAGACGATCTGAATTTCTTCATCCGTACGACCTGCGAATGCGCCACCACTGCGTGGGCGGTCCGATGTGCCATTGCCCCCGCTACCGATGGAACTGGCAACACGCGAGACTTGCACTCCCCCCATACCCTGGCCACCGCCGCCGCCAACATTACGGCTGATACTTGCGAGATTAATGCCGCCACTAGAGCCCGGGGCGTTGCTGGTTACCATCGCTCGGGTCGGCCGGCCGGTCGCATCTTCGCCAGCATTGCTAAAGCTTGCGTGAGAGCCTAACTGAGTACCAGCGCGCAGACTCGCACGGCTGGCGAAACTGTCGCGAAAAGCCAGTATGCCCTTGGATTTCACCTGTTCTTTCGTATCAACCTGCGGATTATCGGCGACAGCAGGTGCGTTGCTAACTTCGGGAGTCGTTTCTTCCGGCAGCGTCTCGGCTAATGCTTCAGGCTCCGGTTCCGGCAACTGCTCCTCGAAGATTGGTTCTGGCTCGGGCTCCGGCTGCGGCTGGGCCCTGTTTTGCTGAACCAACTTCGCAACCCGCTCTGGTACTTCAATAACCTTATCCCGCTCTATTATAGGGATCGCGATAGAGCCCAGCAGTATCGCTGCAAAAATAGACGCGGCGATTGTGGAGCCAAGAGACTTTTGGAAGCGACGATCCTCTTCGTTACCTCGCGTCCATGGCATAACCTGGGCATGGGTTGGAAGTTCGTCAACCTCGCGCTCGACCACCCATTCGTTTTGACGGGACTCGCGCTGCTCGACAATATCGATCAGGTTGTAGTGCAGATAATCCAGTTCTTTATTCTGTTCACCAATTTTTTCGAGAGCAGAATCGCGACGCCCCTCAGCTTCGTTAATCTTTGCGCCGTATTCGTCTATTTTCCTGTGTGCATTCGCGAGCTTTTCTCTTCGCGTTACGGTGTCATCCTGCGAACTCCAGAACAGCTCTGCTGATCCCAGATCTTCCAATTCTTCCAAAGAACGGCAGATTCTTCCGAGCACGTCGAATTCATGGCTTTTCTCTGCGAGAGACTTAAGCTCATCATTCGCGCCCCGGAGGGTTTGCTCCAATTCGGACAGTTGCTTCTCGGACTGCTCAAACTCCGCCCTGAGCAACTGTTCGTTATTTGAAAGTTCTTCGGTCACACTGGCACCTTCATCAATACAGCGTTAGTTCGACGCAACTTGCGCGCCGGCTTTCTGCGTCACTGCAAGAGAAACATTCTCAAAGCCCTCACTTGTACACGTTGACATGATCGTCTTGATCACCGTGAACGGCACGGACTTGTCGGCAAGAATCGTTATTTCCTGGCTGCTCGCTACTGCCCGCGTATTTGTTCCTATTACGTTTTCCTTCAGCTGTGCAAGCCGCGCCGCAATGGGGTCCAGAACGCTCGTCTTATCTTCGAGAATCTCGTCCACCAATGCGACGAGTCGGCCCTGAACCAGAACTTCTGTCGGGCTAATGAAGATCACGACGGTTTCACGTGGTTTCGTTTCGACACGGGATTCAGGGAGGCTAACGTCCTTCGGCGTGTCCAACACCTCAACTGAGCCCGAATTAACCAGCAAGAAGAAAACAAGAATCGTGAATACGTCCATCAACGACGTTAAGTTCATCTTCGAAATCTTCATACGGTTCCGGCCCATTCGTTTGATGCGGCGGGAGTTCCTCATGGCGCATCTCCAACAGAAATATCGGAGAACAGCGCATATAACTCATACTCATTTTCAACGTCAGTCGGTAGCTCTACTGTGCGGACAATATCCATCACCTGAATCAGGTAATCGTAGGGTATGAACGCCTCCATCAGTACAGAAGCCGAATCGATATCCGGGTATTCCTGTTTTAACGCAACCATCATTTCAGAAAGGGACTCGAGATCGTAATCACCATCCTTCTTCGGAACAGTGGCAATAATTGCCGTCCCGTTGCTGATTTCGATCCCAGGCTCTCTGACGATGACCTCTACTCTGAAGCTGTCCTGCTGCGGTACAGCGCTCGTGGCGTTGCTTGGCAGATCCAGCTCAACAATAGTCAATCGCGAAAAGACGGCCGTTATCAGGAGAAACGGGATCAGCACCACCATAAGATTAAGAAAGGTGGTGACGTCGATCTCGTAATCGTTTCCCTTGCGACGCTTGTAATGATGTTTACGAGCCATTTTCTTACGCCTCTACGGCACGCTGAGCCCTTCTGGAGAAAACGTTCAACGACTTGACCGTTGCCATCTCAAGACTGTCGATAATGTCGCCAGTTTTGCTTGTCAGAATCGCGTGAACGACCAGCAATGGAATAGCAACCATGAGTCCGAACGCAGTCGTGTTCATCGCGACTGAAATACTCGCTGACAACAAATCCGCTTTTTCCGCCGGATTCGCGTTTGCGACGGCTGTAAACGCCTGGATAAGGCCCATGATGGTGCCGAGCAGTCCAAGCAGCGTTGCAATACTGGAAGCAAGGGCAACGTACGGAGTGCGCTTCTCGAGGCGCGGCACGATTTCCATCATGCTTTCCTCCATAGCGATCTCAATATCTTCACGGCGCCTTACAGCTCCCTGCAAAGACAAACCCATGTTTAAAACCTGCGAGATTGTTGACTGATCATCGCCGGTCATTTCCCGGGCCTCGGTAAACTCACCGTTATCGAGTAATGGCTGTACTTTGTTCCAAACCACCTGATTTTTGTTCGTGATCAAAGTAAGCGTGACAAAGCGTTCAACCGCTATTGCAACACCAAACGCGAACACCAGGAGTATTGGATACATGAACACACCACCCGTTGCGAAGAAGGCTACAATCGAATAGAAAAAGTCCATCTCTAAATCCTCATTTAACAGAATGTTCCGGCAAGACCACCGGATTAACGCCAGAGTAGACGTGCGTCTCTATTAATTACGTGACGTAGCTCACGTTCGACGATTATGTCGGAAGGAATGTTCGCTTCTTAGAGTTACTTCACACGATTTCGTGTTGTCTCGCAGAATGCTTGCTCGCGAGTGCGGATTATTCGCCGGAACGGATCTCGTAATACTCGAGCTCTCGAAGAAAAACTTCTTTGTCGACTGGCTGCGCGCGGTCGTCGAGCGTGTCCGACAAACCAATGTCGTCGCCTATTTCGGATGACTTCCAAGGCACAATGACGAGTGATTTAGGCGTTTCTTCGTTGCCCAGAATCGACATACCCGACATTTTCTTGGGGCCGGTATCCCTGGGTGCTTCCTCTTCCTTGGCAGGTGTTGATTCAGCGTCTTTGGTGTCGACAGCATCTTCGGCTATCGCAGTTGCAGCCATCAGAGCCAGAGCAATAATTAAATACCATGATTTGTTCATTATCTTACCTGGCCGCCATGCGATTACGGAGGTCCGCAATCCACATTGACGCCTCTTCGTCAGCCGGCACCGTCGCCATATACGCCTCGTATTGATGCAGAGCACAATCGAGGTCACCCAGATACAGATCACAGAGAATCGCAAGATTGCGCCGCGCATGGTGATAACCCGGATACACCGCTATCGCCGCCTCGTATCGCTGCTTCGCTTCCTTGAAGCGACCGGTTTTTCGATAAATGATACCAAGCTCATTGTGCGCAACCGGGTGGTTCGCGTTCAACTCAAGCGCTTTCAACAGGTTGCTTTCAGCCGCCTTCAGGTCACCGTTACGATGATGGGCCATGCCGAGATCTATTCTGGGTGCTGTTACCAGCGGTGCCGCCTCGGCAACAGTTTCCAGAATGTCTATGCCGCGCTCAAGCTGACCATCTCTCAAGTAGTTCAATGCTTCGTAGTATTCCAAGCGAACACTTTCAGAGATCTTTACTTCCTCTGTAATAGTGAATCCGACAGCTTCCTGAATTTGAATGTTCGCTACCGGGCGCTGCGGTTTGGTTGTTGCGTTACAACCTGCTATCAAAAACGCCCCCATCACGATGACGCACAACGCGCGCAGGTCGGGAGTCAATTTTTGTTGCTTCTGATCAGACATAGGAGTGCTTCTCACCTAGTTACCCACAAGGCCGGCAAGTACACCGGTGTTCGACGTGGCATTATCTTCGGCCTGCGATTCGTTTGTTTCTGCGACGCTTTCTTCGTCCAGATTTATTTCCGGCGCGACAGGCATTCGATAGGCAAAAACGTCGATGGACCCAAGGAAGCCTTCGCTGCTTTCGTTCTTGGCGTAACGACCCGGCATCATGACACCGAGTTCATCAAGACTCTTTTGAATCCATGGGTTGTAGATACCGACAGAGAGCAGTTCAAAGTTGGCTTCATGTACTTCGATTGCTCGCTCTTCGAACGGCCATGCCTCTTCCTCGATGACGAGTTCGTAATCGGATTGTTCGGCTGCCGTCAGGCCCTCCGGACGCTCCGAATTCATCAGTGCTGCACTGAAGTTTCGATAGGACTCTGCTATGTAGAAGGTCGCCGCAGCGGTCACGTCGGCGACTTCGTAGTCGACAAGTTTCTCGAGCGCGGCCAACGCCGTGTCCATGCGGTTTTGCTTTTCAGCCAGGCTCTCTTCGAATGGTTGTGTGAGTTCAAGCCCCGCAAATCGTTCGTAAAGCTGCTCTGCCAGGATTAGCGCAGCGCCCGCTGCGAGGTAACGACTGCGGTCCGTACGGTCTGATCCAGCGCCATCATCTAAAGCGATGATCGCTTCCAGTTGCGCGTAGTAGCGGCCATAGTCGCTTTGCGCTTTGTAGATATCTGATAAACGTTTGCGTGTCTCAACCGCATAGTCCAACGGCCGTGGATACATCTCGACGTATTGCTCGTAGACGCGAATGACGTCGCTCATTGCTTTTGCTTCGTCGTACAAATCACCAGCTGTCAGCAGGGCTTCACGGCTCAACTCTTCATCGTCCGCTTCCAGCGCAATACGTTCATGCTCGGCTGCAGACCGTGCCAATTGGCCATCTTCTCGATAAATATGCGCCAACTGCTTGGTCGCATCGTTGTGCAAGCCATGTTCGGGGTGCGATGTCCTGAATTCTTCAAGAACATCGGCGGCCATCACCCAGTCCTCAAGATTCATCAGGGCTGCCGCCGCATCGTACTCAGCTCCTGTGCGGATACTCGATGTTGGAGTCAGCTCCTTGATACGAAGGAAGTGATTTGCAGCTGTTCGATAGTCTTCAAGCAGGTTTGCCTGCTCGGCCTGCTTGTATATCGATGCAGCAAGGCTGTCGATGACGTCAGGGCGTGACTCGTCATCTTCCGGAGTTAGATTTAATACACTCGCGTACGCGTGTTCCGCATCCTGGTATTCCGCCGTGTCGAGAGACGAATGAGCAACGACTGTCCAGGCAGCGCGACGTAGATCAGGGTCCGATGCCGGGTAACGCCCGATCAGCTTGTGCGCTGATTCGATCGCCCGGGAAAAGTCCTTCATCTCATACAGATCGTCCGCCGCCGCACCAAGCACTATGGGTGCCTGCTCATGGTCGATAAATGTGTCCGCGAAACGAATCGAGCTTTCTACCGTCAATTCTTTTACATCACGCTGCCGCGCCCCGGTAGCTCGATCCAGCTCCTGACGATAAGAAAAGACCGCGGCATAACCGGCTGCAGAAGCCTGTTCATGATCACCATACTCATAGGCGGTGACCTCATATTCATGTGCTGCAACGCTAAATTCTTCGTTCTCAAGCAGCAGGTCTGCCAGTTGATAGTTGACTTGAGGCGTCTCGTCATCGGCCGGGAATGACCCGAGGAGCTGTCGATACCAGCGATGTGCCTCATCAAAGTTCGTAACTTTTTCTTCGGCCAGTAATTCGTCCTGATAAAGAGCGTGATAGTGGCCGGCAAGATCCGTCAGGTTGGTTTTTAGAAAACCACTGACATCAGACGCACTGTCAATGTCATGTCGATTCCAGTATTCCGACGTTAAAGCGTAGCGGTTCGCGAAATCCTTCTTTGCCTCGACAACAAGCAACGGAAAACCTGCTTCAACAAAGATCTCGACAACTCGCATGCTGAAGTGTGGAGATCGTTTGTGGTACGGGTTCAGGCCAATAAATGAACGGTAAACCGATGCAGCATCGTCGAATCGCAACTTGGCAAAATAGAACTCGCCCAAATTATTGTAAATCTTATCGGCGTAGCTTCGATGACCCTTTTCAGAGAAGTACTCGTCGACAACCTCAGGCCCACCCAGGTTGGAGAAGCTCAAACTGACAACGCGGAAGGTGTCGGTTACACGGTGCTGATCGTCTTCATCTTCATGTCTTGCGAAGTCGTAACCAATCGAATCCTGATAATCGAGTAAGGCGATGAAGCTATCCAGAGCTTCATCGTAGAACTGCTGCTTATAAAGCGCCCAGCCCATCTTGTAGAGCGACAACTCGTAATAAGACGAGCTCGAACCCATGCGAATGACCGCACTGTATGCGGCCTCTGCATCTCGATAGCCGCGCCTGACGAAGTGATACTCTCCGCGACGAAATTGCACCTCGTCTACGTACCGCGAATGTGGGTATTCACTGACAAAGCGATTCATCACATCCATCGCTTCGTCGGGTTGTCCTATCTCATCGTATGCGCGTGACATCTGATAAAGAACTTTGTCATTACGTTCGTAGTTCGGATAGGTCTCGAGAATCTTTTTGTAGGTTTCTATTGCCTCGCGCGGACCCGCCGGGATCGCCTCTCCGTCTACAGCAACGAGTACCGATTCATCCTTCGTATTTGACGTCAGGAATTCTTCACGCTGTGTTGCGCGCTGTTCAAACTCCATGTCGGATTCCGATAGTTCTACAGGCCCGGCGAATGCCCTGCTCTCTGCTGTGTTTGCACTGCGATCCGCAAGCTCCGGAGCTGCCATATCGGGTGCTTCGATTTCACGAACTTCGCCATCACCGAGCACACCGTAGGCTTGCTCAATCTGCAGATCAGCCAGGCGGCGCATCGCCTCTGGTGTCCTTGCGCTTTCCGAGGTTTCTTCAAGGTAGCGACGATAACTCTGGGCCGCTCTTTCGAGGCTGTCATCAAGGTAGATATCCTGAAGGTCCGCCGGAACGCTTCCAAGTTCCGCGAGTGTTCCGGATTTGACTGCTGACGAACCACAGCCTGTTACTACAGCTGCAGTCAAAGCGAGCATTAGAATTTTTCTGATCATGGCGTCTCGCTCAGTCTTGCTTGCGCCTGTGTCGCGCGGTCGTAGCTGTCTGCAAGCGCAAAGCGTGCTTTATCACCGTAGTTTTCGAGGTGATCGCGCCGGGCAACCAGTTTCTCAATAGCCAGCACCTCGAGCAGGTGCCCCTGGCGAGCCATCAGTCGATCAATTTCTTCAACCGACTGTTCAACTTCAGCCCGCAGGCGCCGCATTGGCTTTTCGTAACCTTCGAAGCTATGGGTAACAGCCTGCCGGTTGCGGACGTATTCGTCGTACTCGCCCTGAACCATGGCCATGGCTTGATCCAGATTTCGCACGTTTTTGTCGAACTCGGTCAGTCTTGCATGATATTCAGTGCGCAATGTGTAGGAGAGAACGCCCTTCAGGCGTTGCAGTCGCACTAAGGTCTGCTCGTTGCTGGCAAAGTTCATGGCGGCTTTGGCCTCCAGCACAGCGATTCGCTCCAGAAGCATCTGTTCTTCAGGTGTTGCCAGGAACTCAGGCCGTGGGGATGTCAGCAAATCATCGCGTCGCTTCACAAGCGTTTTGTGTTGTTCAACACGAAGCCGCATCCGTGAGTCCAGCTTGCGGAACTGTTCGTCGACATCGGGCAACAATGGCTCGTAATGGCCTGTGCGAATCTCGACGATCTCATCATATGCGTCAAAGCCTCCGCCCCAGGTCAGCAATTTTCGGCGCAGGTCGGCAAGATCAAGATAATTTTGCAGACCGGTCTGGAAATCGTGGGATGCCAGTAAATCCATCAAGTAATAGGTTTCCGGCGTCTCCGGCAAGGTTCTGAGTCGGATGACCCAATCCTTGTTCTGCCGAATTTCTTCTCGCACCAGCGCTTCTAAAAACTTGCCGTCGCGGATGCTGTCAACAGACGCGTTGAGCTTCTGAATCTCGGCACCAAAGGAATCAAGAGCGCGTCCGTAGTGGATTGCCGCGCGACCATGAATATTCAGTTTTCCGTAGGCATAGGGCAGTGCCAGTAACGCTTCTTGCGTGGCACTGTCGGTAATCTCCCGGTCAACGAGAATGCTCCATGGCACGACCGCCCGTTCGAAATCCTCGACAGACATGGCTGCCCAACCAGCACTCAAAAGAGCCTGATTGGAAAACGGCCCGTCCAGTCGTACTCGATTGAGATACGGCAGTGAGCGTTCAAACTCACCGTTTTCCAGTAATACCGTGCCAAGCACCAGGTTCGACTTGTCTCGAATAGCCAGTTCGCTGGCGTCTCTGGTCTGTATTTGCCCTGCACGATCAAGCTGCTCAATGGCGAGTGCTCTTTGTCCGTTTTGCAGATAAGCGATGCCAAGATTATAAGAAGCGAAACCACTGTATTCGTCGGAATTCTTGAGGCTTTTCAACACGTCGACGGATTCAAGTTGCTTGCCTTGTGCGAGATACACGTTCGCACGCAGGAACTCGATGTCATCACGGATCGCTTCCGGTATTTCACCGTCTACACGGTCAAGCGCCAGCAACGCGTCTTCCATTTGCTGTTTTTGAAAGTGAATTCGAGCCAGTCGGTACGCCGCATCGTTGCGAACCACTTCGTCGACTGCCCCTTCCAGAACCGCCCTGATGGCACGGCCAGCACGATGATGCATGCGGTAACGCAGCTCGAAATCACCGAGGGAAAACTTCGCATCGTCGATATGGACAAACAGAGAATCTAATTCAGGCTCGTCGATCTGCTTGTGCTGCAAGACCTCCGTATCCAAACGCTCCAGGGCTTCAAAATACAATCCCTGATGGGCGAAATAGAGGGCCTCACCGAAGTAGAGGTCGTTCAAATCTTCGGCACGAGCTGGCATCGCTGCAAGCAGAACAAGCAGCAAATTCGCTAAAAGCAGGGATAAACGGCTCACGGCTTACCAGTCTCCGACCTTGATTCCGCCGGATCCGAAGCCCGGCCCGGCAAGCGTAATCCCGAGTGCTTTGGGCTTAACGCCTTTCGTAAAGACGAAGCTGCCAGATTCGTTGAAGTCCTTGCCGTTCTTGAGCTTGCCGATCATGGTGACGTTCAACTGATGTTCGCCGGTAGTCAGGTTGCCCGTGTAAATTTTTTGCACACCGCCATTTTGCAACGCGTCCAGCTCTTTGAAGCTGTAAATATGGTGGCTGGCAAGCTCACCATTGATCTCCAGCTGAACCGCGTCCAGCCGAAATTCCTCGTCTTGCCCGATCGACACGAAGAGAGATACTTGTGTGTGCGAGGGGAACAACAGGCGCTCTTCGAGCGTATTGAGCTCCGAAGCGATGCTCAGCACATCCGACTTAATTTCCTGTACCTGGCCATCCAGGCTACGAATATTGTCGCCGGACAGATCTTGCGCAGTGACCAATACTGGACTGGCGGCAAGTACCAGCAACAACGAGTTTCGCAATAGGTTTGACATCGTACGATTCCTTATCGTCTTACATAATCCCTTGATTTAAGCTCACGGTGCACTTCAAGCGCACAGGGCCCCGCAGGTTGGGCCAGTTTTAACCAACGTCACAGTCAGGTCTGTGAACTGCTGCTCAAATCGGCCCTTGCCAAAATGTGAGCTGTGTCACCGCCCGATGTGCTTTCTCGACCCTATAGTCCGTCAATGTCGAACTTTTTCACTTTGCCCGCCGATTTTATTTTCAACCAGGTCAGGCTCCACGCGCCGGGTATGGCGTCACTGTTTGGCATCGGCAAGCCCGAGGACGCGATCACGCTCACGATAGTGTTATCGGTGCTTCTCTGGATGCTCGCCTGCGTTGCCGTTTGGGCCTCAATCAGGTTTCTGCGAAGTTCAGTCAGAATCTTGGAAGCACTGGTTCGCACCGCTTGCTATCGGGTCGTACAGGGTGCCAGCAACGTAAAAACACGAATTATTTGTAACTTCAGGCAGCTTTTCCCGCATCGACGATCTGCAGATATTGAGTCGACACCTGAGATAGAGTTTGACGATTTGGACTTTACGGTATTGCAGGCTGCTGCCGATCTTGGCCCGGGGTTCACTACCTCCGCGCCCGAGCTGGCCAGTCAATACGGGCTGCGGCCGTCACAGCTTGAGGAAAGTCTCCTGAAGCTGCAAGACAACAAGATGATCACCTCGGTTCTCGGCTCCACTGATGGGTTTGATAACTATCGCCTAACGGACAGCGGCGCGGCTTACATTAGAATGTGGGATCAGCGGTAAGCCAGCTAGCGGTTCAAGAAACTGGCGGTCGCGGCGCAAATAGGCGTACATTTGCTCCTATGGATGACCCGGACCTTAAGCTGATCATTGGTGTCGTGCTGGCTGTCGTGATTGCTGCGGCTGGCTGGCATTTTCGTGACGTCTTGTTACCGCCACCTGAGGAAACTGAACGTATCGTGTCGGCCCCGCTGCCTGAGGCCCCAGTACCCGAGACCCGCCCGCAACAACCCCTGCATCCGATCGAACCGAGTGCGAGTGGCGGTCGCGATCTTGTACCTCTTCCCCCGCTGGATGACAGCGATTCCTACTTCCTGCTCGAAATCAGCCAGGTGTTTGGCACCGGGATTGAGTCGCTGTTATTGCGCGAGGCAATCATAGACCGACTTGTCACCACCATCGATAACCTCCCTCGGGAGCGCGTTTCCGAGAAAATCCGCCCAGTGCGCAGCCTGCCGGTACCGTTCGAGGCAAGCGCTTCCAACGATGATGCCGTGTTCCTGCTGGGCAGTGAAAATCACCGCCGATATGACGAGCTCGTAAACCGCATTGCCGCAGCCGACACTGATTCCGCCGTGGACATTTATCGCCGCTTCTACCCGCTTTTTCAAAAATCATACGAGCGACTGGGCTACCCTGGCGCCTACTTCAATGATCGCGTCATTGAGGTCATCGACCACCTGCTCGACACACCGGTACCCGAAGGTCCCATCGAGCTCATCCGCCCGAACGTCCTGTATAAATTCAAAGATCCGGAACTCGAATCCTTGTCGAGTGGGCAGAAGCTTTTGCTGAGAATGGGCGTCGAGCATACCGCCACAGTCAAGATCTTACTCGCCGAGCTTCGTGCAGAGCTTGTCGGTCCCTGAGCGCCGCATGTCAGTTGCTGCGCGCACAAAAAAAGACCGGGCAAATACCCGGCCTTGAAAATACCTGAACCCTGAATCAGGGGAGAAAGGGGGTCAGGCTGTTTTCAGAGCGTCCGCGGCCGACAGGTAGTCGTAGCCGAGGTCACGGGCGACAGCCTCGTGATTGACATGCCCTGAATGAACGTTCAGGCCGTTCGCAAGATGTGGGTCACGCGTCAACGCTTCCTTCCATCCCAGATTAGCCAGTGACTT
>JAACFM010000123.1 GCA_009937445.1 Gammaproteobacteria bacterium
CCGCGCTGATTCGCAACCCGGTGTTAAGCAAGCGATACCAGACATCGGCCGATGCACGATGGCCGGCGAAACCGACAACTTCATAGAAATCGACTTTGCCGAGGGCCGCATCAATGGGTAACGCGTTTGTCAGAGCAGCATCATTGGCTGGATCCGGTAGCGGGTAGGCGAACGGATGCACATAGCCGACCAGTGCGCCTTGCTCGTGAGCGAAATCGGCGACCGTTGCGTTATCGGGGTAGAGGCTTTCTGCAGCCGTTTCGGGGTAGGCCGAATAGTCTGGCAACAGTAGATGTTCCGACAAACCGAGCACACCGAGGTGTCCCCAGTATCCCGTATGAAACTCCTGCGAATGCTGCAGGACAACGGCCGCATTCGATGCGTCGTCAGCGTTGCCCGAAAAATAAGCGTGGTCAGGAACTCGCTGTTCTTTGTTGACGATGAGATTGAAAATCACATCGAGATCCTCGGCCTCGCCTTGCTGAACAAGATTGCCGGGATCGTTGCGGTAGATACCACCATAGTTCATGTGCACGTGAACGTCAGCACTTTGCCAGCCCTGCCATTCGTCAGGCATTGCCAGTGGACGCAATGCTATATCCAGACCGATTTGCTTGCCGGCGGTGACCGCAATTTCGCGTTTTTCGACATGCGACTCCATGCCTCGCCAAACGGTAACCGTAGCGGGACCGGGCGGCAGCTCAACGTCTGCAGAGCCGGAGATGTGAAAATATCGCGCCTCACCGGAATGCTGCGCTCGGTCGAAGCTGTCGTCGGCATGCAGCCAGCGATCGTGCGGACCGTAGGACCGGCCGTCTGCAGTGACGACGGAGATTCGTGCTGGGCTTGGTTTGCCGGCAGGGCCTGTAATCGAGATCCGGACAGAGCCGGTCGGCTGCAAGTAGCGACGCTCGCTGATTTCGATATCGCTGATCTTGCCGCCGGGTAAGCGAATGATCCGGAGTGATGTATTGCCGGTTTCATTAACCGTGAAGGCAACGCGATCCCCGTTTGGTGACCAGCGTGCGCTTGCCACGTCGTAGTCCCCGTACGTTAACGGGAAAGGCTCGCCTTTGCCCGCCCGTGACGTGATCCACAGTTGATGCCACTGTCGGCCGAGGTAGGAGGAGTAAATGACACGCCGACCATCCGGCGCTATATCAGGCCGCGCCCGCCAGGTCGTTTCCTCTTTCCGGACTAACGATGGTGCGACGGTATTGTCCAAAGGGTGGTGCCAGATCCAGCCGCTGCCGTACGGCACTTCCGGATTTGAAACGTACAGAAGCGCCTCGCCGTCCGGCGTCCATGCCGGGCTGATTTCGTGGTCGAAAGGACTGTAATAGTAGCGATCAACGGCGCTTTTTCTCTCGCTGACCAGTGGTGATCCACGCAGTTCGCCATTCTCGATGTGCCCGGTGAAAATATGAAAACGACCGGTGCCCGACGTCGAAACATAGGCGATCTTTGTGCCATCAGGTGACCAGCGCGGCTCAAGATTCACAGCACCGCTGTTGGTGATCGTTGTGATCTTTCCGGAGTCGGTATCAAGAACCTGCAATTCCATCGCATCGTTCAGGTAACGCGTGAAAATGATGTGTTGTCCATCAGGGGACCAGTCGGGCTGGTGGTCATAACCGGGGCCAGCCGTCAGTTGTACAGCCGTCTTTGAATCAAGCGATTGTCGCCACAGGCTGCCTTGCATTGCGTAGACCAGCTGCTGTCCATCCGGTGACCAGGCCGGGCTTTGCGGCCCCGAAGAAACCTGTGGCAGGTACATCTCTCTGAAGTAGTAGTCGTGGGGCGTCTTTATCTGCCGAAGTACCGGCGTTCGCTCGGCGTAAGCGACTGAAAAAACGGACAGGCAAACGAGAGATAAGGTGACCAGACGTGCAACCGCGATAGTAGAATTCAAATCCAACTCCCGTTAAGCCTATAATGATTCGATGAAAAGAAAGGTCATCATCACTTGCGCTGTCACCGGTTCAATTCATACACCGACGATGAGCCCGCATCTTCCGTATACGCCCAAAGACATTGCTGATCAAGCAGTCGCTGCAGCAGAGGCGGGAGCGTCAATACTGCATCTGCACGCGCGCGACCCGGATACCGGGCAGCCGACAGCCGACCCGGACGTGTTCATGCAGTTTCTGCCCGATATAAAGAAACGCTGTAATGCCGTCGTCAACATAACGACTGGCGGAAGTTCTTTAATGACCCTTGAAGAGCGACTGGCCGCGCCCGTGCTGGTTTCTCCGGAGATGGCATCGCTGAATATGGGATCAATGAACTTCGGTTTGTTTCCGCTGCAGAAACGCTACTCGGACTGGAAGTTCGAGTGGGAAGCAAAGCTGCTCGATGCAACCAGGGATGTCGTTTTTCAGAATACGTTCGCCAATATCGAGCAGATCTTCGAGACACTGGGGGAGGGCTGCGGGACGCGCTTCGAATTCGAATGCTATGACGTTGGGCATATTCAGACGCTCGCTTTCTACTTACGCGAAGGATTGATAAAAAAACCGGTTTTTGTGCAGTTCGTCCTGGGAGTTCTCGGTGGCATCGATGCGTCCCCTGAGAGTCTCATGCATATGCAGGCTACTGCTGATCGCCTGCTGGGTGATAACTACCAGTTTTCCGTGCTCGCAGCCGGAAGAATGCAAATTCCGTTGGCGACATTGGGTAGCATTTTGGGCGGCAATGTCCGGGTCGGACTGGAGGACAGCTTGTTGATCAATAGGAGTGAGTTGGCCACCAGCAATGCGCAGCAGGTCGGGAAGATTCGGCGCATCGTGGAAGAGCTGGGACACGACATTGCATCGCCCGATGACGCTCGCGAGATGCTGGGACTGAAAGGCCCGCACAAGGTCAACTTTTGAACCCGGACGACGGTATTACGATCCGACTGGCGTCGGCTGACGATGCGGAGGTGATTCATCTTTTAGTCGTCGACCTGGCTGATGGCACAGGCGAATTGAAGCGCATCAGCAGTTCGGCGGACGATTTTCGCAGCGCTTTGTCTGGCCCGGATCCTGCAATTCACGCGTTTGTCGTCGAGCGCAATCTCGAACCCGTTGGCGTTGCGATCTTCTTTCTGACGTTCTCAACCTGGCGGGGAAATATGGGCGTCTATTTGCAGGATATCTACCTGCGCACGGACTGTCGCGGCACCGGTGCGGGAAAGATATTGCTCGCGAAAGTTGCCGCATGGGCTGTTGAAAGAGGCGCAGACCATCTGCGATTGTCAGTCGACAGAGATAACAACTCTGCACAGGCTTTCTACGAAAGTATCGGCATGACGTATTGCAGCAAGGAAATGGTTTATCAAATTTCGGACAATGATTTCAGACAACTGGGAACGGCGTCGTGAAGGTTGTATTTTCCGCTAATCAGCTCGACCACGATCCAAAGTCCTTCTTGTCCTCAGGGACACAGGCGCCCAATCCGGAACTTCCAGCGCGTGCAGATCGTTTGTTGCAGGCCGCGCTGGCGAGCGGACTCGAGCAAGTTGCACCGGACGATTACGGCGACGATGTGATCGCGGCTGTGCATACGCCGACCTATTTAACGTTTCTTGAGAACATCTATACACGCTGGTCGAGAGTCGATGGCGCGTCTGCGGAGATCTTGCCTAACGTACATCCGATCAGCCGGGCTGATGGGTATCCGAAGTCTGCTGTCGGGCAAGTGGGTTACCACGTCTACGATGGCTCGTGCCCCATTGTGGCGGATACGTGGCGCAGTGCTCGCTGGAGCGCGATGACGGCCGCGCACGCAGCGAGGCAAGTATTGGGTGGTGACGCAGCTTGCTACGCGTTGTCGCGCCCGCCTGGCCACCATGCTTCTCAGGACCTTGCAGGCGGGTTCTGCTATCTCAACAACAGTGCGATCGCAGCCCAGCAATTGCTGACGAAGTTCCAACGCGTCGCCATTGTCGATGTGGACGTTCACCACGGTAATGGCACACAACGAATTTTCTACGAACGGGACGATGTCCTCACCGTTTCCATGCACGCCGATCCGATACGCTTTTATCCGTTTTTCTGGGGGTATGAGAACGAGACAGGCAAGGGGCGCGGCGAAGGTTTTAATATCAATCGACCGCTGCCGCGAGGCACCGGTGATGCTGAGTATCTTGCAGTGCTTGATGATGCGCTCAACGCAGTATCGGACTTTGCACCGGAGGCCGTGGTGGTTGCACTGGGTCTGGATGCACATGCAAGTGATCCGTTTCGCGGCATGACGATTACGACGGGTGGGTTCGCCGCCATTGGTGAGTTGCTGTCGAGTATTAACCTGCCGACCGTCATCGTTCAGGAAGGTGGCTACCTCAGCGCAGAGCTCGGTGACAACCTGGTGTCGTTCTTGCGCGGATTTCGAGGTACCTGATGCGTTTCGTTGCGGCCGCAGTCCTCTTGGTCATTGCGGCGAGTTGCACACAATCAGACATCATTGTAGAGCGTGATGTCGAAATTACCCTGCGGGATAACGTGGTTTTGCGCGCCGATATCTACAGGCCGAGAAACAAAGAGCCCAGGCCGGTATTGGTCTATCGAACGCCGTACGGCAAGCACAATGCCGCCGATGATTACAAAACACACTTGCGCGCCGTTGAGCGTGGTTACGTGGTGGTTTTGCAGGACGTCAGAGGTCGTTACGCGTCGGACGGGGTTTTTGATCCCTACTGGAACGAAGGCAATGACGGGTACGACACTATCGAGTGGGCTGCGAAACAAGCGTGGTCCAACGGCGACGTCGGTACTTATGGCTTGTCTTATCCCGGTGCTGTGCAATGGCTGGCAGCCATTCAGTCACCACCGCATCTGCAAGCGATGGTTCCTGCGATGACGTTTTCATCGCCACGAAATTTCTTTTACATGAACGGTGTGTTCGACCTGTCGTGGTTGCCTTGGGTCTACTTCAATATTGCACCGGACGCTCGTGCTCGCCTTGGATTGGACGGCCCGCAGAGTAATGAGGAAGTTTCCTCACAGTGGCAAAGAGACCAGAAAGAAATACTGTCCTTTCTTCCGCTGGCGGAATTGCCGCACTTGCGTGACGAAGCGCCGTTCTACTTCAAGTGGCTGGAGCATGCACCGAATGATCCGTGGTGGGATTGGGCGGAGATCCGCGGCCGCTATGACCGCACGGATGCTGCCGTCCTTAATATGAGCGGTTGGTATGACGAAGCTTACGGTCCGGAAGGCGCTACGACGAACTTTAACGGTCTTGTTGCTGCGCGAGGTGTAAACGGAGCAAATACCAATCTCATCATTGGGCCATGGCAGCATGGCGTGGACAGCGTTGAGAATCAGCAGCTCGGCGAGCTGGACTTCGGTCCCGATTCAACGATCGACTATGATGAAGAGGTGCTGAATTTCTTCGACATGCACCTGCAGCAAACAGACGCCAGGCCGAAGAAGGAACCATCGGTACGTTACTTCGTCATGGGCGCGAACGAATGGCGAACGTCGGGTCAATGGCCACCCGCGGAGGCGAGTTCCAGTCGACTCTGCCTGGCCGGTGTCAGTGCGCAAACGATTCTCCAGGACTGCGGCGGCCAATCAAACAAGGCGAGCTCGACATTCAGCGCTGATCCGCAGCATCCGGTTACCGATCCCCACGGCACGTTCAAGGCGCATGATTTCCAGAGCCTTGCGGAGCGCGACGATGTACTTATTTTCGAGACGGAACCGTTGTCGGAAGCCGTAACTATTGCCGGAAATACGGTCGCTCGCCTGTTCGTTTCCTGTGATTGCGCCGACTTCGATTTGTGGGTGCGTTTGCTGGATGTCTATCCCGATGGCCGCGCGATCAATCTCATGAGTCCCGGGGCGGACGTGCAGCGCATGAGTTTGCGTGGAGACGGGGCGAATGCGCAGTTACTGACTCCGGGGGAAATCTACGCCGTTGAAATCGACGGGCTTTTGACAGCCAACCAATTTGCACCGGGACACCGCATCAGGATCCAGGTCAGCGCGTCCTTCGCGCCGCACTTGTCGCGAAATCTGCAGACCGGTCAATCAGAGGTGACTTCTTCGGCTTCTGCCATCGCAAATATTACGGTGCACCACAGTGATGAATTTGCTTCGTCACTTGTATTGCCAGTCGTCGACTAGTCAGGGCTGCTTACTGCACGAATGATGGCGTCGAGTTGCGTTTCAGACACGACGTCAATCTGATGCATCTCACCACCAGATACTCGCGGCAGCCGATTTGCAACGGATACCGCGACGGTGACCGGTGAGTCGCTTGCTGCAGCGAGACGGTTGAGTTGCAGCGGTAACATCGGAGCATCGGTGACCAGAATACTGGCAGCGATATCAGCATTGATAACACAATGCGCAGATTCGACAAGGTAGTCGCCGGTGCGGGCGCTTGAGAATTTATTATTCCAGGGCGGCTTGCCGATGCTTTGTTCTGTTTTCAGAGCATCCAGCAACCGGTCCTGCCAATCGTCAGGTCGGTCAGGTGATCGAACATCGATACCGATTGTCAACGGTGGCCATCCCTGGTCAATGGGTGCCTCGACATCTCTGGCATCAGCCAGCTTCATCCCCGTGTCGTAAATGCCGCCGATCGTGTCCGCCGGAGCGAGGAACAGGGGGGCCGAGATCGTACGAAACTCATCAACAACCCCTTGGCCGAGTAACGCATTGAAGGCGCCAGTCGCGCGGTAGGCGACGAAGAATCGCCCCGGCACGGCGTTCCAGCTTTCAAGCATGAGCGTCTGACACCAGGGCAGATCAAGCATGCGGAATAGCGTCGGCTTACTCATAACGGCTCCCTGCAATTCGACCCTGCCTGCGCATGATGTCGACGGTTTGCTGCAGCGGCAAGGCCGGAACAAAGTTGCCGTTAATGCCGGTCATGTCCTCCGCCATGCACAGTGCATTGATGATCGCCTCTTCAATGGATTCGCTCACCGCTTCCAGATACGGGCCGAGCTGAAACTGCTCGACGGACTGCAGGCGATACGCGGTGCCGCTGTAAAATGCGTCGCGAGGTATCCGGTTGGCTGTGGAGAACGCCATCGTGAAGTCGCCGCTGCCATTACCTGAAATACTGCCGGTTTTCGCCAGCCCGTGCGT
>JAACFM010000124.1 GCA_009937445.1 Gammaproteobacteria bacterium
CCCTCGATACTCCAGTGACCTGAATTGTGCACGCGCGGGGCAAACTCATTAGCGAGCAACTTATCGCCGGTCACGAACAGCTCAAGCGCCAGCACGCCGACGTAGTCGAGATGGTCGAGGAGGCGGTGTACGTAGGCCGAGGCCTTTTCTGTGAGCGGAGGATCATCAACCGGGGATCGCGAGGTTCTGAGGATGCCGTCGACGTGGACATTCCTGCTAAGCGGGTAAATGGCGACCTCACCATCGACATTGCGAACACCAATGCAGGAAACCTCATAGTCAAACGCAACCCATTGTTCCGCGATGAGTGGCTGGTCACCGAGTTCCCCCCAGGCGACATCAAGGTCGGCGGACTTTCGCACGACGAATTGCCCTTTGCCGTCATAACCGAGTCGTCGTGTTTTGATGACCATCGGAAGTTTCAGTTTATCGGCTGCATCGTCCATATCGGCGCGCGTGTCGATCGCGTGATAGCCGGGCAGCGGAATCTGCAGTTCGTCAAACAGCTTCTTTTCGTCCAGTCGATCCTGGGAATGTCTGAGTGCGGCGGCCGGTGGATAGACCGGCACGATGCCCTCTATGTGTTGCAATGCAGCAACCGGGACGTTCTCGAATTCATAGGTAATGACATCAGAGGTGTCGGCAAGCGCGATCAGAGCAGCCGGGTCGTCGAAAGTACTCTGGATGACTATTCCGCAGGCGGCGGCCGGCGGGTTGTCGGAGGGGTCGACAAAGCGGCACTCCACATTGAGATCACGAGCAGCGAAGCCCAGCATTTGGCCGAGCTGGCCGGCACCGATAATACCAATCCGCATAGCGTTACTTTGTGGGGTCGCTGTCGCCCAGGACCTTGTCGGTCTGGTTCTTGCGATAGGCTTCAAGGGCGCTGGCAATTACAGGATTCGTTATGGCCAGGATGGCCGCAGCCAGTAGCGCGGCATTCACAGCACCGGCCCGGCCGATCGCCATGCAGCCAACCGGAATACCTGCGGGCATCTGGGCAATTGAGAGCAAGGAGTCCATGCCGTTGAGTGCTTTGGACTGCACGGGCACGCCAAGAACCGGCAAGCGTGTTTTTGAAGCTGCCATACCCGGCAAATGAGCAGCGCCACCAGCGCCTGCAATAATGACCTTCAGGCCACGTTCGGCCGCTCCGCCTGCGTACTCAAACAGGAGGTCGGGCGTACGGTGCGCAGAAACGACCTGCACCTCGTAGTGAATACCGAGTCCGGCGAGCGTCTCGGTAGCGTGTTGCATTGTTTCCCAGTCCGACCGGGAACCCATAATAATGCCGACATCTTTACTCATCGCGGAATTCTATCACCATAATTAACGGCGCAGCTTTGCCATTTCGACACGGAGTGGCTCCGGGTCCAAATGGCGCATCAGTTTGCCGATGTATTGTTTTTGCCGGCGCAAAGCGCCGTGTGCCTTAATCTGTTGAGCTTCCATGACCGCATCGCGAAGGTTCTCGTCGAGAGGCAGGGCGTCAAGATCGGATGGCTTTAGCGTAATCAGTTCTTCGCCTAATTTCTGCAGCGCCAGATACTCTCTTTTTCGAGCGCTTTTACTGGGCTTTAATTCGTCCACTGGTTACAGTACTCCCCGCAGTCACTCTACCGATTAGCGGCCGGAGTTTAACACGCGTAAGGAAAGTTCCAATATGGCAGAAATAACAAGGCGCGCATCGCTTGGCAGGGATGAGCTTGAAAGTCTCGTTGCGCTCGCGCTGGATGAGGCGCGCAAGCTGGGTGTGGATCAGGCTGAGGTGGCGGCGAGCCAGGATTCCGGACTGTCAGCGACAGCGCGGCTTGGTGATGTCGAAAATCTGGAGTTCACCAATGATCGCGGCGTTGGCATTACTGTGTACAAGAACTCCTGCAAGGGCAATGCGAGTACCTCCGATATCTCACCTGCGTCAATACGAGAGACGGTCGCCAAAGCTTTTTCATTCGCCACGTTTACGGCTGAGGATCCCTATGCGGGCTTGGCCGATGCAGAACTGATGGCATCCGACCTTATGGATCTTGATCTTGACCACCCTTGGGCCCTGGAGGCTGGTGAGGCTATCTCGCTCGCGATCGAAAGCGAAAGTGCGGCGATGGCGTATGACAAGCGCATCAGCAATTCGGAAGGAGCGACCGTGGGAACTAACCGCGGAACTCGGGCCTACGGGAATACACACGGATTTATCGGGAGCCACTCCAAAACGAGCCACAGCATTTCCTGTGTCGTTCTGGCTGAAGCTGACGGTGCGATGCAGCGCGATTACCACTACACCGCGTCTCGCGTTCCGGGCGACCTGGATGAAGCAGCGTCGGTGGGTGTGATGGCGGCGGAGAAAACAGTTGGCCGGCTTAGCGCACAGAAAATCAAGACCACCAATGCGCCGGTTTTGTTTATCCCGGAACTGGCACGTGGATTCATGGGGCATGCGATCGGGGCGATCGCCGGCGGCGCGCAGTATCGCCGTTCGTCATTTTTGCTGGACGCCATAGGTCAGAAAATATTTCCGGACTTTGTGCAAATTCAGGAACGCCCGCATATTCCCCGCGGCATGGCCAGTCGCTCATATGACGGTGAAGGCGTCGCAACCTATGATCGCGACATCGTCACCGACGGGGAGTTGTGCAGCTACATTCTCAGCAGCTACTCCGCTCGGCGACTGGGACTCAAGACCACGGCGAATGCGGGTGGGGCGCAGAATCTCCTGATACCCGGCAGTGATACCAACCTCGAAAAACTGATCCGGGAAATGGGTACCGGTCTGATCGTCGAAGAATTGATCGGGCAGGGCGTCAACTCGGTAACAGGTGATTATTCACGCGGCGCGGTCGGGCACTGGGTTGAGAACGGGGAGATTCAGTTTCCTGTCCATGAAGTAACAATTGCCGGAAATTTGCTCGAGCTCTATCAGCGTATTGCAGCTATTGGCAATGATCAGGACCTGCGCAGTGGAATACGATGCGGCTCACTGCTGCTCGAGGAAATGACAATAGCGGGAGCCTAGGTCTCTCCTGGCTTAATTCGCAGATTCATCCAACAGATCAGCCAGCGTCTTGTCCGACAAGATGTCTGCCACCGCGGTGTCGAGACCCTTGCCGAGCGACTCAATCGGGTCGCTCCACTTGGGGTTTCGATAAGAGCCGGTTTCACCGTCCTGTCTCACCACGGCAACGATGTCGGCAAGCGTGAGTCGAGACATCTCACGCCCGGGTATCAGACCTTCTTTTTCAGTACTGGTCAAAAGACCGCTGGATTCGAGTCCGGCGGCGATAGGCGCGAGCGTAATAGACGGTATCCGCAATTTAATACTCAGGCCGCTCAAAGTAACCCCCTCGGCAGGGTCGCGAAACTCCTTGCCAACCAGGAACATGATGTTCAGAGCCAGGCGTTCGCGCATGGCGTTTGACAGCCGTGGTTCACGTCGCCCAATCCTTAAATAGGCCGGGTTCTGGAAATAGAAGGCAATCTGCGAGCCGATAAGCAGGATCAACCAGTTCAGGTACAACCAGAGCAAGGTCGTAATCGCGATTGCAAAACTGGCGTAGATCGTTTGATTACGGGCGGAATTGGCTATGAACGCCGCGAATATCAAGCCGAGCGTTGCCCAGAGAATTCCGCCGGACAGTCCGCCGATGAGAGCAGAACGAAAATCGACTCGCGTATTCGGCATGTATTTGTAAAGCGCTGTGAATACAACGATGACAACGAAGTATGGCGTGAGCTGGGTGGTGGCTGAAAAGACTGGCCCAAGGATCGTGTTGGCGGCAAGCCACTGGAAAACGGACTCATTGCCGAGCGACGCGATCGCACCGAGTGCGATGACAATTGCCAACGGAACGATCAGCAGTACCAGCAGGTACTCGGTGAATCGGCGTGAAAAACTCCGCGGTTTGCTCACGTACCAGACATAGTTAAATGATTCTTCGATCTTCTGCACCATCGAAATCGCGGTGTAAATGAAGAAGGCCAGACCGATGCCGCCGAGCACGCTGCCGTTAACGTTGTTGACCAGATTCATAACCTGATCGATGATCTCTATGCCCTTGTCACCCAACGGCTCGAGAACGCGGTAGAGATACTGCTCCAGGTCCTTATGGACGCCGAAACCTTTTAACACCGAAAAGCTGACTGCTATCAGGGGCACGGTGGAGAGCAAGGTCGTGTAGACGAGACTCATCGCCCGCAAGGTCAGTTGTCCGGAGGCGATATCGCGAATGACGGCGTAGGCATTTTGCAGCACGCCAGTAACGATACGACCGACGATGCCGTAAGCCTGCAGCAGGTTGCCCCAGACAAGTTTCTCAATCCAGTTTTTGATGGTCACGACCATACCGGCATTGTCCCCCTTTTTACGCAGTCATGCGATCTAGGGCTTCGCGGTATTTGGCGGCAGTCTGGTCGAGTAATTCGGTCGGAAGGTCTGGCCCTGGCGCTGTTTTGTCCCAGTCCAGCGTGTCGAGGTAGTCGCGGACAAACTGCTTATCGAAGCTTGGCGGGCTTGTG
This sequence comes from Gammaproteobacteria bacterium, assembly GCA_009937445.1. GTDB lineage: Bacteria > Pseudomonadota > Gammaproteobacteria > Steroidobacterales > Woeseiaceae > UBA1847. The sequence goes on from JAACFM010000124.1 coordinate 4,510, forward strand.
CCGACTTCGTATTCATCGATCGGCCAGAAGCGTGATGAGTCCGGAGTCAGTACCTCGTCAATGAGATGCAGTCGACCTTCTTCATCAAGACCAAATTCAAACTTGGTATCCGCGATGATGATCCCACGCTCGAGCGCATAGGCCGCTGCACGTTCGTAGATTTGTATGGAGACATCGCGGACCCGAGTCGCCAGTTTTTCTCCAATGAGGTCGACCACTTGTGCAAAGCTGATGTTCTCGTCGTGATCGCCGGCTTCGGCTTTGCTGGCGGGAGTGAATAGAGTCTGTGGCAGCTTTTCGGCCTGTTGCATTCCTTCCGGCAGATCGATCCCGCAAACCTGCCCGGTGTCCAGATAGTCGCGCCATCCAGAGCCGATCAGGTAACCGCGGACGACCGCTTCGATTGGCAGCGGTTTCAGTCTTTTGACAACCAGCGACTGTTTTCGCAGCGAATTGCAGATCGTCTTGTCGCTGATGACGTCATCCACGGAGAGCTCCGTCAGCTGATTGGCAATGATGTCGGCCATCATGCGAAACCAGAATAATGAGATCCTCGTCAGCACTTCGCCTTTACCCGGGATCGGGTCAGGCATGACCACGTCGTAGGCGGACAGCCGGTCTGTAGTGACGATCAGCAGGTGATGATCGTCCACGCTGTAGATATCCCTTACCTTGCCGCGGCCGATCAAGGGCAAGTCCGGTATCGATGTTTCGAACAGTACGTCGTTTGTATCCATTTAGTGATGATGGCCAATCTCGCATGGGCAGGCAAGCCTGAGTAATGGGAATGGCCGCTGACACACGTTAGGATTGCAGTTCTTCGATTCGCCCAACGGCTGGAATATCGATTGTACTGGGGAAAGATCATTGGCACTTTGGCCGGACTGGCAATGCGCAACCCGTGGGCTGCGCTGGCCGGCTTCGTACTCGGGCACCAGTTTGATCGTGGATTTGCCAAGCGCTTCCGGGTCTTTGAGAAACAAGGGAGCCGCATGCCGCGTGTCTCTGAGGACTTCGTGCGTGCGTTGTTCCAGGCAATGGGGCATCTCGTCAAAATCGATGGCCGCGTCAGCGAAGATGAGATTCGCTCGGCGAGAATGGTTATGCACCGACTCAGCTTGAATCCGGCACAGGTGCGCCGCGCGATCGCATGGTTCGATGAGGGTAAGCAGCCAGAATTTCCTCTGATTCAGAGAATGCGCGAAGTGCGGCGGGTCAGCGCGCGCAGCGCAGCGGATCGGCTTACTTTTGTGCGGCTGCTGCTTGAGGTGGTGCTGGCAAAAGAGAGCCTGAAGAAAGAGGAGCGCGCACTGATCTGGAAGATTTGCGTTGAGCTCGACATAGGGCGTGTGGAGTTTGCACAGCTCGAAGCCATGATTCGGGCCCAAAAAGGATTCAAGCGATCGCCCGCGGGCGACGCGGATGCCTCACGCGTGCGGCGGGCCTACGAGGCGCTGGGCATTTCCCCGGAGGCGACCAATGATGAAGTGAAAAAAGCCTATCGCCGCCTGATGAACAAGAGTCACCCGGACAAGATCTCCAGTAGCAATCCGGGTGCTGACGTTATCGCTGAGGCAGAGCGCCGAACTCGAGAGGTTCGTGGTGCTTATGAAATGCTCAAAGCCCGTCGGTCGATACGCTGAGGTGTCGATCTGGCGAACCCTGTTGTACAGTTGCCAAAAATTTGGGGAACTCAAGTGACACCATTAATCGCGCCTTCCATTCTTTCCGCAGATTTCGCCCGCCTGGGCGACGACGTAAAAGCCGTTCTGGATGCGGGAGCCGACATTGTCCACTTCGACGTAATGGACAATCACTTCGTGCCGAACCTGACCATCGGCCCAATGATCTGCGACGCACTCAGAAGCTATGGTATTGAGGCGCCTATTGACGTGCACCTGATGGTGGAACCCGTCGATAGCATCATCCCGGACTTCGCAAAGGCCGGCGCGAGTTATATTACATTCCATCCTGAGGCGAGCCGCCATGTAGATCGGTCGCTCGGCTTGATCCGCGAGCAAGGCTGCAAGTCCGGTCTGGTCTTCAGCCCGGCGACACCGCTTGACTGGTTAACGCACGTCATCGACAAGGTCGACATGGTCTTGCTGATGTCCGTCAATCCGGGATTCGGTGGTCAGAGCTTCATCCCTGCAGCACTCACCAAGCTTCGCCAGGCGCGCCAGATTATTGATGCCAGTGGTCATGAGATTCGTCTGGAAATCGATGGCGGCGTAAAGGTCGATAATATCGGCGCGATTGCAGCAGCGGGTGCAGATACCTTTGTTGCTGGGTCTGCAATATTCGGCTCGGATGATTACGCGGCGACTATTGCTGCGATGAAGGCTGAGATCGAAAGCGCTACTGCTTAGCGAAACTGCATGACGTAAAAGGCTCCTGTCCGGGCACTGTTTATCCGCTTCACGAAACACAGGCGCGAATAAACAGTGCCCGGACATGAGCCTTATCGTGGTTCGAATGCTGCTGATGTCTTTCCAAACGCAACTACCAGACGTGAAAAGG
>JAACFM010000125.1 GCA_009937445.1 Gammaproteobacteria bacterium
CGTTCTCAAGAATCGCGTTCTGCTCAACGACGTCGCAAATTGATGGCGGCATATAGTCGACCACAATTTCGACACCCAGCTCACGGCTTAGGATCTCGGCCTGAGCCTGCGCACCACTATTTACCTCATCGAACCAAGGGTGTGCAACTTTCGGGATAATGATAAATCGAAGCGATTTTGTCATTTTTCGAGTTCTCGTGACTCTGCCTAAAAAGATAATACCGTACCGGGCATCGCCTTAAAAGCACTCCGGTATGCCGTGCGGTCCCGCGCTGGCCTGATCGCCGACATTATCGAAGATCTAAAGGTCAGCTAACGGCCAAAAGCAGTCAGTCAAAACGTTCTAACTCGTCGCGTATTACCGCGTATATTTTGGAATCTGCTTCCGACTGATAAGAGGCCATCCAATTGCGCGCCATGGGCCGGACCGCAGGATATTCGTTTAGAACTAGGCGTATGTCGTCTAGAACCACCTCGAATGTCGTGCGCGGAAGCATCCCGTTCTCATAAGCAATCTCGATACTCTTCCAAGTGTTTATGATTCCGTATAGGTACGCGTATAACTTCTCTGTTTCGACTTCTGAAAACTCGCCGTCCGCATCCGCCGCTTTGGGTCACAAGCAGACTATTACAAGAAGAGCGCAAACTCCGCGTAATCCCCTTCTAGGAAATCTTTGTAACCAATGAGTTTATATTGCTCTACGGCGAACCATGCGCGGTCTGTTTCATTTCGCACTTGATGTTCAAAGACTATCTGTTCCGCATCTGTGAGTGCCTCACCGGCGTTGCCTCTTAGCCAAATATCAGGCTCTGCGATTATGGCGGCATTCTTCTCGGTACTCATGGTAACGTAGTCAGCCAATACCTCGGCTCTCGCAATTTTGTCACTTTGTCGCAATTCAAGACCGCGAGAAACGTTAAACTTCGAAACACCAGCGGAACGATTTGACCAATGTGTTGCGTCGATCGATTGAAACCGCAACCCAAAGCGGACGTTCGTTTGCTGCCGGGGCGAACGATATGCGACGGAGGGAGTCAAATCTTTCCAGGGGTCGTCGATCCGGTAGCTGCAAAATTCCCGTTACCTCCTAATGAGACATCAGATGCCCTTTAAGCTGCTAATCGCTTTGTTCGCGACATTCGTCACCACGACCGTCTGCGTCGCGGATGACGACGATCCCTACCTCTGGATGGAGGAAGTCGAAAACGAGAAAGCGCTCACATGGGCGAAGGAACGCGCGGATGCAGACACGGCGGTCCTGGAGGCCGTTCCTGAGTTCAGCGAGATCCACACCGAAATCCTCGAAATATACAACTCGCAGGATCGTATCCCGACTCCGGTTATCCGCGGTGACTGGATCTACAATTTTTGGCAAGACTCCGAGCACGTGCGTGGCATCTGGCGCCGGACTTCCATGTCGGAATTCCCGAAAGGCGAACCGTCTTGGGAGACCGTTCTCGACATCGATGTCTTGGCTGAAGCTGATGACGAAAACTGGGTCTGGAAAGGTGCAGACTGTCTCGAGCCAGAACACCGGCGGTGCATGATCGCACTGTCGCGCGGTGGGGCTGATGCCGCGGTTCAGAGAGAATTCGACACGGTTGCGAAGGCATTCGTCGACGATGGTTTCGCGCTTGCTGAGGCCAAGAGCTTTCTGAATTGGAAGGACCAAGACACGCTGTGGGTCGGTACCGACTTCGGTGAGTCGTCCCTCAGCGAATCGGGCTACCCGCGCTTTGCCAAAGAGTGGAAGCGGGGCACACCAGTCGCCGAGGCGAAAACCGTCTTCGAGAGTTCGGTAGACGATGTCTACGCTTATGCCTACTCCAGTCACACGCCTGAAGGGCGTTACGATATGGTCCGCCTGGTTCCCGAGTTCTTCCGCGGCACTGACTACCTGATGCTTGGCGGTCGCCTGGTCAGGCTCGACCTGCCAGACGATGCGCAGATGAGAGGTTTCTTCAAAGATTGGATGCTTGTTTCCCTTCGTTCCAACTGGGAGGTAGGTGGGACAACCTATCCAGCAGACGCCTTGCTGGCCGTCGAACTCGACGATTTCCTTTTGGGTTCCCGCCGCTTCGACGTGCTCTTTGAACCAGAAGAACGGATAGCACTCAAAGATGTCAGTTCAACGCGAGACCGTTTGCTCTACACGACGCTCGACAATGTTCGTGGACGCCTCTACCGGCTCAAGCTGGGCGATGAAGGCTGGACCAAAGAGGAGGTCGAGCTCCCCGGAATCGGTGCCGTCGACATCAGCAGCACCAGCGATACGACTGACGATTTCTTTTTCACATACACGGACTTCGTTACTCCTACGAGCCTGTACGTCGTGCGAAATGATGGTAAACCGGAACAGCTGAAATCATCGCCGGCCTGGTTCGATGCCGACGGCATGAATGTAGTGCAGTACCACGCGATCTCGAAGGACGGTACCAGGATCCCGTACTTTCTGCTTACGCCAAAGGGCTTCGAGGCCGACGGCGCGAACCCAACCATAATCTCCGCCTATGGAGGTTTCGAAGTATCGCGACTTCCGCAGTACAGCGGCGCTAACGGCAAGGCTTGGTTGGCCCGCGGCGGCAGCTACGTCCTTGCGAACATCCGCGGCGGCGGCGAATTCGGACCCAAGTGGCATCGGGCAGCGGTCAAGGAGAAGCATCAGAACAATTTCGATGACTTAATCGCTGTCGCCGAGGACCTGATCGAGCGGGGGATAACGTCCCAAGAGCATCTCGGCATTGTTGGCGGTTCACAGGGAGGGTTGCTCGTTGGTGGCAGCTTCGTGCAGCGGCCGGATCTCTTCAATGCGGTCGTCAGCGCGGTACCGTTGTTCGACATGAAGCGCTACAACAAACTGCTGGCCGGTGCGAGCTGGATGGCTGAGTACGGCAACCCTGATACCGAGGATTGGGAGTTTATGAAACTTTGGTCACCGTATCAGAACCTCGTGGAGAACGCGGACTATCCCGAGGTGTTCTTTTGGACCAATACTCGTGATGACCGTGTCCATCCCGCACACGCTCGCAAGGCAGTGGCGAAAATGACGGACATGGGACACAAGGTCTATTATTACGAGAACACCGAGGGCGGGCATGGATCGGGTGCTGACCTCGCTGCCCGCACCTACACCGTTGCGCTCCAGTACGCCTATTTCTGGATGAAACTACGCTGAAAATTCGATAGAGAGAGTCTGCTTGTGGCCGTTAGCCGACCTTCAAATCTTCGATAATGTCGGTTATCAAACGTCCGCTGTTGGTGAAACCGGACGCTCAGGGCTTATCTCGCGAAACCAGCGTTCCCAGGGGCGGCTTTAGCTCTGGAAGCAGCCGTTAGCCTGATATGATACTGAGAGTCTGCGACTCATTACAGGGCGGACATCAGCCAGGTACATCGCTTATCTGCTAAGTAAGCCTTTTTCGCCGGGAGCTCTTGACAATAAATAAGAAGCCACCAATAGCCTGGATTGTCCTGACAACAAGCCTATTTGCCTATACGGCTCTATCAGCCAGTAGTGCAATCGCACAGGTCAGTGCCGACGAAGTCATCGACGAAGTCAAAGTCATCGTCACGATCGGCACTCGTCGTGCGGGACGAACGAACATTAATGCGGCCATGCCGATCGACGTATTCAGTCGGGAAGACCTGGACAGCATTTCTTCCGACGACATGTTGGACACGATCGAGAAGCTGGTGCCGTCTTTCATCGTTCCGCTAGGCGGCGGCGATGGAGGCAATTTTGTCCGTCCGGCGCTGCTGCGCGGCCTAAGTGCCGACAAGGTGCTGGTACTCGTCAACGGCAAGCGCCGTCATCGTTCTCCACTAGTGAAGCTTAGTGGAGACGGCGCACACGGACCGGATCTCGCGACGATCCCAAGTATTGCCGTGCAGTCCATTGAAGTCCTGCGTGACGGCGCGTCGGCCTTGTACGGTTCCGACGCAATCGCGGGCGTGATCAATTACAACCTCAGGAATGCGGCAGACGGTGGCGAACTACGACTTCAGACCGGCATGTATACGGCAGAAAACGAATCCGGATACCTCCTGGCGTTCAACCACGGGTTCAGTTTTGCAGGCAATGGTTTCATCAACATCAGCGCCGAAATATCCGACAATGACGAGACCAGTCGCGGAACCTATTACTCGCGAGGAGGATTTACGCCCGTTGAAGTCGCGCAGGTTTCCGGCTTTTTCGATCATGACCTCAACCCGGCGACCCCGGACCAGGAGCGCTTTGGCCCGGACGCGTTAACAGAGATTTACGATCCGTCGGGTGCATTGATAACGATTGCTCGCGGTAGTGACGATATCCCCGACGACATCGATACACGTTACGCGGACAACCTGCGGTTTGCCTCTGTCTCTGACAACGAGCTCGTGCAAATCTGGGGCGAACCCGACCGTGATGCTATCCGCACTTTCATCAATGCCGGCTTCGACCTTGCCAATGGATCACAGCTTTATGGCTGGGCAAACTATTCCGACAGTAATGCGAACGTCGATTTCTTTCATCGGCCCCCAGACAATTCGGTTCTTGCACCGCTGCGGACAGAGAACGGCGAGATTTACAATCCTCGCAGCTTGTATCCGGCTAGCTTTACGCCGCGCTTCGCAGGCAATGTTGTCGACCTAGGCCTCACCGGCGGTATCAAAGGTGAGTTCAACAATGGCATGTCATACGACTTCGGCGGCCGCTGGGGCAAGAGCACGATCAAGTACACAATCTACAACACGCTGAACCCATCATTGGGTCAGGCGACACCGACCTCATTCCGTCCGGGTGACCTGGTCTCGGACGAGACTGCGTTCAATGCAGATTTCGCAATACCCATTGATGTCGGCTTTGCCAGCGACCTGAATGTCGCGTTCGGGTTCGAATATCGCGACGAAGGATACGAACTTGTCGAGGGCGACCTGCAATCCCATGAGGTTGGTCAGTACGCACTCCCGGACCCGTTTAACTTTGAGATCGACGCCGAAGAAGCCGCTGCCGGCCAGAACGGTGGCAGCGTTGGGTGCTTTATTCCCGGACCGCAATTCGATCCGGCCAACCTGTGCCATCCAGAGGATCCAATTCACAACGCCGTTGCGATTGGCTCGAACGGCTTCGTGGGCTATGGACCGGAAACCGCCTCGGCTTACAACAGGGATAGTTGGGCGGTCTATCTCGATCTGGAAGCCGACATAAGCGATCGATTCATGGCGTCATTGGCGGGCCGCTACGAAGACTTCTCGGACTTCGGCAGCAATTTCAGTTTCCGACTGGCGACTCGCCTGCAGGTTAACGATACCGTTTCGTTGCGTGCATCCGCCGGTACCGGTTTCCGGGCGCCGACGCCGGGACAAATATCGAGTACCAGTGTACAAACCGGCATCGTCGACGGTTTGCCGGTGGCGAGGGGACACTTTCCGTCGGAGCATCCGGTTGCGCAGTTTTTTGGAGCAGCGCCATTGCAGGCCGAGACCTCGACACAATTCACAATCGGTGTTGCCGCACAGCCGAACGATGCATTCACACTGACACTCGACTACTACTTCATTGCGCTGGATGATCGATTTTGGACCTCGTCCAACTTTGATGCGGGTCCGGCACAGGATGCAGGTATACCCGGCGCCGAGAATATTGAAGCGATCAAGTTCTTCGTCAACGATCTGGACACGGAAACCAGCGGTCTTGATCTGGTCGCCAGCTACAATGTCGACTGGAGCAGCGGCAATACGCTGTTTTCGATAGCCGCAAATGTCAATGATTCAAAAGTGACACGCAGAACCGATCGGCAGACAGACCCAAGTGACCCGACGCCCGAGTATTTTGTTCGTGACAGCGATGTATACCGTATCGAGAAGGGCGACCCTGAATTTCGGGCTTATGTGACGGCGAGACACAGCTGGGCCGACAGCTTTTCTGCGTCTCTGCGAGGCAGTTGGTTCGGTGATTACCAATTCAGCAACAGTTCGTTTACCCGCTTCGAAACAATGAAGGGCAAAACATTCTGGGACTTCGATGTCACCTGGAATGTCAACGACGCGCTCAGCGTGACCTTGGGCGGCAACAACATCTTCGACGAGTATCCTGGCCCTCCGCCATCATTCCGCACGTGTTGCGGCGAGCCTGTACACACCAGTACCGTGATGGGTTGGCAAGGTTCATACTATTACGTGCGTGGCGCTTTCATGTGGAACTGAAGACACTCCATGTCATTTCTTAACGAACTCAAACGACGGCGAGTATTCCGGGTAGCTATCGGCTACGCCATTGCGGCGTGGCTGGTTGCCCAGGTTGCGGCTTTGGTTGCCGACAGCTTTTTGGCGCCGGTCTGGGTGATGCAGATGATCATCACCTTGTTGGTCGTGGGCCTTCCCATTTCGCTGATCTTGTCTTGGGCATTCGATCTGACGGCTGATGGCATTAAGTGGTCTGATAACGGTGAGGCCTCCGGCAGCCTGATTGTCAACAGCAAGCTCATTTTGATTCTTGTTAGTGGGCTGTTCATCGCAATTGCTGTAACTCTCTACGTGACATGGCCACGAGGTGACAGGTCGATTGCCGTATTGCCCTTCGAGGACATCAGTCCGGGCGGTGATCAGGCTTACTTTGCAATCGGTATCGCAGATGAATTGCGCCTTGAGTTGCAGGGGTTGGATGGACTGCGTGTAGCGGGTCGAACGTCCTCGATCGCGTCAGCACAAGAAGACAGCAAGACGATTGGTGCTTCCCTGAATGTTGATTCGATTCTTGAGGGTAGCATCCGCAAAGAGGGCAACCGAGTTCGAATTACCGTTCAGCTCACTCACGGGGCAAATGGATACGCCATCTGGTCGGAATCCTATGATCGCGAGCTGGACAATATATTCGAGATGCAGGAGGAGATTGCA
>JAACFM010000126.1 GCA_009937445.1 Gammaproteobacteria bacterium
AGGCGCAAAATAACCGTCATTTATATTTCCTGCTCCAGAAACTCCATCATATCTTCGAGTTCTGCCTGGTAAATTCGTTCCGCAACGTAACCGCCCCCAATACCCATGACCACCAGGACACTCGTAACAACAATCGCCACTCGAGGGGATATGGTGTTCCAGACGATAAAGAACGGATAAATACTGAAAATACCCAATGTGAATAGCAGCGTCATCGAATAAACAACCGGCGCACCGGCCGAAACAAGTACCGCCACCAGGACTACATCGAATGCAACCGGTACCGGCAGAAAAATCCCCACCAACGCGACGACAGTAACGGCGAGAAAACCTGATTCGTAGTCAACAAGTGTGGACAGAGGAATAACGTTAGCAACGACAGCACCGAGCAGTCCGGCGAGCAACATCAGCGGCACCGTTCGGATCACCACATAGCCCAGATTTCGACCGAGCAGCAGCAGCGATTCACGAATAGCTGACAAGACGCTTTCGTCAGGCGGCGCAATGGGTGGCGGCGATATTGCACAGATCGAATCGTCGTAGGTACCTCGGCGCTCTTTCGTAAAAACCCAGCGTGACAACAGCGGTATCAGGACAAGAATAAATGTCAGCGTCAGAACCAGCTTTATCACCGTCAGGTATAGCGGGAATATTGAGAACAACATCGTCAACACCACGATATTCAGCGTGGGTGAACTGAACATCGTCGCAAGAGTCGTTTCGAGCCGGGCGCCACCATCGTGCAGGCCTTTGGCCACCGGCGCCGAACAGTTCACGCAAACGCCGAGCGGCGTACCGACGGCCACGCCTATCATCGTATTCACGAAACCGTTTCGATGTCCGCGGACGCGAACCATGCTGATCAGTGTCAGCAGGCAGGCGCCGATCATCAGGCCAAATGCCATGCCCTCGAGGTTTGTTTCTATCCAGTTGATTGTCGTATAGACGATGCGTTCCATCGTGCCATCGTTGGGTTGAATCTGGATCGAGGCTTCGAAAGCTAACGGATCCTCAAGGGCGGCCGAGCCCCCCATGATCGCTTTCTGGTCAAGCGACGGGTAGCGAGAACCACTCCAAAAGGTCACGGCTGTCACGATTATGACAGCGCATACAAACAGAATTCGCTTATTGAATTTCATCGCCAATCGCGACATTTCCTGAACGGGAAAAACGCATTATACATATACAAAAAGGGCTCCCATAAGGGAGCCCTTTGATTTCTTCAAACTACGGCTAAAGGATCAGTTGAAGTCCATCGTGAATCGCGCCGAAATTGTCATCGGTCGAATTCTCACGCCGTATTTCTGGGCCCCGCAGGTCTCAGCCGTACACTGCGCTGTGTAGTACAGCGGCGCATCTTCATTAGTGGCATTCGCGATGAAGAGATCCATACCCCAGTTATCTTTCCTGAAGCCAGCGCTCAGATCGAGCGTTGTGTAGGACGGTAGTGTACCCAGAATTGCATTAGCGGCTTGATCAAGGTCAGAGTCCCGTTCGCCTTCATGGACCAAGGCACCCTGGACATAAGAATCAAAGTTGCCTACGTCGAAGTGATACCGGCCAACGATGTTGTACTTGATCTCTGCGGTAACTGGTAGTCGAGTCCCTGCTGGTGCAAGAATATCGTCAACCGAGGCGCAAACACCGTCTGTGAGGTTGCAGTAGTCACTCTTCAATTTGGAATCATAAAACGCGGCGGAAGCCGAAATTCTAAGATCCTCAGTAGCCAGCCACAGCATATCCACTTCAAGTCCGTTGACTTCAGCTGTCGGGCCATTGTTGACGGCCGTAATAGCGTTATCCCCGGTGAAGGAAATCTGGATGTCCTCCCACTCCTGCGTAAATATCGCGCCGTTGAACTGCAAGCGATTATCCATCCACTGAGTTTTCCAACCACCTTCGATATTGGTCAGGAAGTCCGACAAAAACTCGCCGGCAGCTGGGTTTCGCTGCACACCGCCCGGACGATAGCCCTCAGACCAGGTGAAATACACCATATGATCGTCTGTGACGTTCCAGGTGGTATTGAATCGACTGACATTCTCAGACTCTTCAAGCCCTTTATCAACGTTCAGGCAAGGCTTGTTATTCCAGTCCGCCTGGCCATTGAAGTCCGGCGTCCAGCCCGGATCGCCCTGCTGAAGGTTACAGCGGTTTTCGCCGTTCGAAGACCACTGCGGTGTGAATCCGAGACCGAATCCGAAGAAGCCCTTCACGGATACCGAAGGCTCGAAGTAGCGAGTACCGACAGTGACTTCCACGTCATCAGTGACATCAAAGCTGACGCTACCGAAGATAGCTTTATCCCGGTCATTTCGGTACATGCTATTTAGGTAGATCACATCGGCAAAGCGTGGATCCAGACCTTCGTTCATTTCCATGATCGGCGCGACGCTGTCTTCCATGATCCACTTTTGCTCGAAATCATGGTACTGGTGCTGCCAGAAGTAGCCTATCTGGCCACGAATGCGTCTGTCAGGATCTGTGCTGATGCGGATTTCATGGTTTGTTTTCTCATAGCCGTCATCGTTGGTGAAGCGAGACCCGGTCATTTCACGCGTGCCAACGTCGGCGCAGTCGAAGCGTCCTGAATCAACGAATTGGTTTGACAATTGACGGTCATTGCAATCACCGGCAGCGAAGTGAAGATCGGCGTAATAACCAGTCGATCCGTAGATGTCGTACCAGTAAGAGTAGTCCGAGTAATCCGTTGAACCCTCTACGTCACGTTCGAGATAGGAGCCGGCATATACAACGTCGAAACTACCGACGCTACCCTCAATGGTAAGGCCGATCATGGCCCATTCATCGTCGAAAAACTCATCCTTGAAGTGCGTCACGGCATGGTCACCGGTTTGCAGGATATCGCTGAGGTCATCGCCCCAGGCGCCTTTCGATTCCGACTTCTGCGCCATGGCGGTTGGCGTTATGGTCCAATTGTCATTGAGATCGATTTGCAACGCAGCTCGTGCGCCAATGGTATCGAGCGTGTTGTAGTCTTTCTTGGCCTTGTCAGTATTCGTTAGAGTGATGTCGTCTGCGGGGTCCGCAAGGACGCCCGGAAACGTTCGACTGCCCAGCACGTTGTCGATCCAGCCCGCATCAGAGCGTGACCAGCCAACCAGTCGAACTGCTGCGTTATCGCCAATCGGCGCATTGACGTAGCCTTCGACCGTGTAACCCGTACCACCGTTGTCAACGGTGTTCGCAGATACGCTGACACTCGACGAAAAGCCGCTGGCATCGGGCTTGTTCGTGATAACGCGAAGTGTGCCTGCCTGTGAGCTTGCGCCGTACAGTGTTCCCTGTGGCCCAGCCAGCGCTTCGACGCGAGCGACGTCGTACATGTGGACGTCGAGGTTACCCTGGATGGTCGTCATTGACAGTTCGTCAAGATACATGCCGACGCTCGGTACGGAGGTGGTTGCCTGTCCGTCACCGGCGGTCGCAATACCGCGCATGTAAACAAGATTGAAGCTGGAACCAGCGCCCAATGTCGGTGTCATCGCGACACTCGGCAGCATCTGGGTGTAGTCCTTGAAATTTGTCAGGTTGAGTTCCTTGATTGATTCAGAACCCAGTGTCTGGATGCTAATAGGAACGTCTTGCAAGTTCTGAGCGCGTTTTTGCGCCGTAACGACGACTTCTTCGATCGATAAATCATCCTGCGCCATGATGGCGGGACTTGCTAAAGCGACAGCGACCCCTGCTGCAACTGGCGTCCTGGAAATAATTCCGGAAGCCTTTTTTGTTCGGGAAACCTGCATTTGCCATTCTCCATTTATTATCAAAATAACAACAAGACACGACTAGGCATCTGTATGCAAAACCTAATAGCTTCCATAGGATATAACTGTTCGAACCCGATCGTCCAGTAAATTAATGATAAGTCGTTGCAAAAAAACAACGGAGTTTAGTCAGGCGGGTATATCAGGCTTTAGAACTGCGGCACGGTGGGGTATTCGTCCAAAACATCGCCCAGCGTCTCTTTCAGCGGCTCAAGCCACGGCTCGTAATTTTGCCACTGCTCAACGCCTTTGCGATTAATGGGTTGCCGGACCTGCTCGGAGCTCGCGGTACGCACTGGCCGCTGGCTTTCAAAGAAGCGCAAGCACTCAGGTTCATACTCCAGTTCGCAATACTCCAGCATTTCGCGAACCACTCTTTCCGTGTCGGCGACCGTGTCTTCATAGAAAACCCGATGGACTCGTCCTGGAAGTACCTCGTCGAAATGTGCCATCAGTCGCACGTAGTCGCGGTAGAAACGGCTGGTATCCTCGAGGCTGTAGCTGAAATTCTGTCCTTTCGCGTAGAACTGCTTGAAATTGGAGAAGCAACAGCCCATTGGGTGACGGCGGGCATCAATGATCTTCGCGTTCGGCAGAATCGACTGAATGATGCCGAGATACAAAAAGTTATTTGGCATTTTGTCGATAAAGAAGGGTCGATCCGTCTTGCGGTGAATTCGCGTCCTTTCAATATAGAGGTCGCCCAGCTCGCTCAGCTCCTCCGCGCTCTTCTGCGCTAGCACGCTGGCATAGGCTGCGACTTCTTGTGTATCGGCCTCCGCGCGCAGTTGCTGCGCCAGGGTTATCATATCCGGTAGCTCGGAGGTTCCTTCGATGGCCGAGTGGCAGGACAGAATCTGTTCAAGCAGGGTTGAGCCGGCACGCGGCATACCGATGATGAAAATGGGGTCCGGCGCTGTAGAGCCTAATCCTTTGCGTTTTTCAAAATAGTCGCGACTGAATCCGCTCATTAGCCGCTCCGTTCGCGTCGTGATGTAGTCTGCGTCGTAAGTATGGTTGGCGAGATATAGCGCATTACCATCGGCATAGTGGCGGAAGGACTCTTCATAGTCCGCCGTATCCTCATAGGCCTTGCCTAGCGCAAAGTGCAGGTGCCAGCGCTCCTTATCGCTGAGTGAGGAATCTTCCATCTGCTGTTTCATGGCGGACAGATCACTCTGCTCGAATTGAAACGTCTTCAGGTTTGCAATACTCCAGTAGGCCTCACCGAGCTGCGGGTCGCGTTCAATACAAGCGCGATAGGCGTCGATGGCCTCCTGTTGTCGACCTTCGGTTTTCAGGACGTGCCCGTAGCTAAGCCAGACCCTGGCCTGATCGGGATATTCGGCCAGCAAGCGCGCGTACATCTCGCTCGCGCGAGCAAACTCACCGACTCGGCCCAGAATCACGGCCGCAAGGTTACGATAACCGGGCCTGTCCGGGTCGGCCTCCAGGCACTTTTCGATCTCGATCAGCGCTCGCGGTGAATCTTCGCGGCGCTGCAATAATAAAGCGTAGTTGTAGCGTGCCGCCGCGAAACTCGGCGCTAATTCGAGACAGCGAACTAGCAGCTTCTCTGCCTGGCTGTCCTGGCCGCATCTAATGGCTACTTCGGCCAACATCCGAATTGCTGCGACGTCGGTCGGTTTCTCGAACAGGTGTTTTTTCAACGCCCGTTCCGCCGTTGCAACGTCGTTCTTGACCATGGCCGCAGCGGCTTCCTGCAGCATCGGGTCGCGAGTAGAGCACTTGATATGTCGTGCATAGGCCGCGTCGGCGCGATCGGCGTCGCCCGTCGCCGTGAAATGGTCGGCAAGAACACGCCATGCCTCTGGATGCTCCGACTGAAACTTGACGGCTTTCAGGAGTGCATTGATAGCCTCGTCACCGCGACCCAGTGCGCCCAAAGCCATCCCTCTTTCAAACCAGGCTGCCGCCCACTCGTGCTGCGCATTCAACAACGGTTCGAGAACATCCAGCGCCGCTTGTGGATCGCCGGAGCGACGCTTGGCCATCGCCAGGAAGAACAGGGCGGGTGGGTGGTTGGGCAGTGCTTTGAGGATTTCAGTCGCTTGATCCGCGGCGAGAACCGGGTCGACATCGATCAGGTGCGCCGTGCGTTTTAACGCGGCCTCGAAGGAACCCCGGTGTTCGTCTTCTGCACTCACTATAAAAAAATCCCCCGCTGCGCGGCTAAAGATGAGTAGTATTTCATTGCTCAGGCAGTCTGAACAAGGTCAGGAATCGATAAATGAAAAAATTTGCAGTGTTCGCTATCTCTCTCGTTGCCATTGTCGCACAAGCATCTGAGTTACCGTCGACAAAACCTGAAAAAGTGGGGTTCTCCAGCGAGCGCCTGCAGAAGATCGGTGAATTTACACAACGTGCCATCGATGCAGGTCGACATAGTGGCTTTGTCACGATGGTCGCACGACGCGGCAAGATCGTTCACTTCGAGGCTTCGGGTCAGTACGGCATCGACAATGACAAGCCGATGGATAAAGACGCGCTGTTTCGGATTTTCTCGATGAGCAAGCCGGTCACCGCCGTTGCGATGATGATTCTTTACGAAGAAGACAAATTCCAGATGAACGATCCGGTGTCGAAATATCTGCCCGAACTCGCGGACCTTAAACTCTATACGGATAACGAAGAATCAGGCGCTTTCTATAACCCGACGATCGAACAGCTGTTAACGCACACCGCCGGCTTTACTTACGGCTACCGCGCCGGCAGTGAGCCCGTCGATGCGATGTACGTGGAAGCCGATCTTTTAAATAGCACTGATCTTGATGATTTCATCACCCGACTTTCGACGTTACCGCTGATGTTTGAGCCAGGTACGCGATATCACTACAGCGTGAGCTTTGACATTCTCGGTGCTGTCGTCGAGAAAATTAGTGGCCAATCGTTCGATGTGTTCTTAAAGGAACGCATATTCGATCCATTGCAAATGGACGATACATTCTTCGCGGTGCCCGATAATAAACTGCATCGCCTGACCAGCAATCATTACTGGAACGCCGCAGAAAGCGCGCTGATTCTGCCACCACCGGAATTGGCGCGACCTTATTCAAACGTCAC
>JAACFM010000127.1 GCA_009937445.1 Gammaproteobacteria bacterium
ACGGCATTTGGTGCGACCGATGAGGCCGGACTGAATAACCCGGTATTTTGCAGCCTTAATCGCAACAAGCGTTCGCTGGCTCTCGACCTGCGCGACGAGGCCAACAAGGAAATTGTGTACGAGCTGATTCGGGATACCGATGTGGTCGTCAGCAATTTTCGTGCAGGGGTCATGGATCGCATTGGCTTCGGCTACGAAAAGTTACGCGAAATCAATCCCAGGATCATCTGTGCCAGCGGTAGTGGCTACGGACCGAAGGGGCCGTATGCACACAAGGGTGGGCAAGACGTACTGGCGCAGGCGATGAGTGGTGTGATGATGCGACGCGCTGACTCGTCAGTGCCAATGTCAATTTATCCAACCGCTCTGTGTGACTACACGGCCGGCATGCACCTGGTACAAGCGATACTGGTGGCGCTGATAGGCGTTGCAAAAACGGGTGAAGGACAATGTGTAGAAGTGTCGTTGTACGACTCGATGATTGCCATGCAAATGCAGGAAGCAACGTGTCACCTGCATAGCGGCAAAGAGATTAACTGGGCTGAAATGCCATTGACGGGCGTATTTTCTACGACCGACGGTGCGCTGGTGCTGGTTGGTGCATTCAAGGCTAATCCTTTACAGGACATCAGTAATGTTCTCGGTATCGAGGACTTGTCGACTGAGTATCCGGATCTGGATTCGCAGCGTGCGGCCAAGCCCTATTTGCAGCAACGCTTTCGGGATGAGTTTGCAAAGAACTCAACAGCCCATTGGATAGCAGCGCTTGAAGGTGCCGATTTACTGTGTGCACCGGTGAAATACCTGTCGGAGGTGCTCGAGGATGAGCAGACCAAGACCAATGAAATGATTGTGGAGTTCGAACACCCGATTAACGGCAGCATGCAGGCGATTGCATGTCCGATTCACTTTTCGGCTATCGATTGCGGCGTGCGTATGGCACCCCCGCGACTCGGTGAGCATAACGATGAGATCCTGAGCGAAATCGCGTCCGCGTCGGCAGCTCGGGCAAACGGCTGATGTCTGTCAGCTTTTCGTTACAGGACCATGTCGCGCGCGTAACCATTGATCGCGCCGACAGGATGAATGCAGTCGATGACACGACTGCTGATGAGCTCGAAGCCATCTGGCAACGTATTGAGTCTGATAACGATGTTCGGGTGGTAGTACTCAGCGGGAGCGGCGAGAAAGCGTTCTGCGCGGGTGCAGATATGAAGGCGGGCGGCAATGCCAAGAGCGGTCTCGAATATTGGGCGCACGCGAGACCGGGTGGCTTTGGTGGCCTGACGCTCAGGAAATCACTGCATGTCCCTGTCATCGCACGTGTGAACGGCCTGGCCGTTGGCGGCGGTTTCGAGTTAGTTCTCGGTTGTGACATTGTGGTCGCGGCCGAACATGCATCTTTTGGCCTGCCAGAAGCACGCGTAGGGCGTATGCCGCTGGACGGCGGCATGATCGTACTACCACGAATGATTCCACAAAAAATTGCGATGGGTATGTTGTTGACTGGTAACCGCATTTCGGCGCAAGAGGCTAAGACGCATGGCTTGGTTAACGAGGTCGTACCGGCTGCCGAGCTCGACGATGCGGTTGATCGTTGGATTGCACAAATTTTGAAGTGTGCGCCGTTATCGGTAAAAGCGATTAAAGAATGCGTCAAGGAAACCAGTGACCTGTCGATCGATGAGGCTCAGTCCAAGCGCCTGCCCTCATTAGTAGCGGCCCTTGAGTCAGAGGATGCCGATGAAGGCCCGCTGGCATTTCGTGAGAAACGGGCGCCGGACTGGAAGGGGCGTTAGTTGACGTTTGTCATCATGTCACCGTGTATAGGTATCAAGGACGGTACCTGCGTCGACGTATGTCCGGTCGACTGCATTCATGAAGGTGACAAGATGTTTTATATCGACCCGGAGGAATGTATAGCCTGCGCGCTGTGCGAAACAGTGTGTCCGGTCGATGCCATCAGACACATAGATGAAGTGCCCGAAGAAGAAAAGAGCTATATCAAGATAAACGAAGAATTCTTTTCGAAACCTTAGTGGTCGGAACAGCCGGCCGCCAGGTGACGCCAAATTGGATCGATGCCGTTCATGAATAAAAAAATTCGCGGTGTATTCGCCGCCGTACCGACGCCGTTTACTGAAGACTTCAAACCCGACTTAGACATGTTCTTTGAACATTGCGACTGGATCCTCGACAGCGGCTGTGACGGTCTCAATGTTCTGGGTTCGACCGGGGAAGCCAACTCTCAGACCGGCAAGGCTCGCGCAGAGATCATGCGAGCGGTATCCAGGTCATCGTTGAATCGTGCCGCGCTGATGGTTGGCACAGGCACACCGTCTTTAGACGACACCATCGAATTGACGCAGCTAGCCGCCGATCTCGGATTTGACGCCGCACTTGTATTGCCGCCGTACTTCTACACAGGGGTGTCAGACGATGGCTTGTTCGAGTATTTCTCACGTCTCGTCGATGCCATTAAGAGCCGTGATACAGGCATTTACCTCTACAATTTTCCACAGATGACGGGTTTGACGTTTTCTCCTGAGTTGGTTGCGCGCCTGGTCGAGACCTTTCCAGAACGGATTCGCGGGATGAAGGATTCGTCCGGGGATATGGATTATGCGAGTCATATGGCGAAGACCTTCGCTGGCCGTTTTGATGTTTTTCCGGGTAGCGAAGCATCGCTGGCCGATGCTGCTGAGTTTGGCTACGCAGGGTGTATTTCAGCATCTGTTAATGCGACCGTGGAACTGTCGGCGAAAATCTGGCGGCGGCGCGATGCTGTGACTGACGCGGAGCTTATGGAGCTAGCTGACATGCGTGGCGT
Source organism: Gammaproteobacteria bacterium (assembly GCA_009937445.1). Classification (GTDB taxonomy): domain Bacteria; phylum Pseudomonadota; class Gammaproteobacteria; order Steroidobacterales; family Woeseiaceae; genus UBA1847. The sequence goes on from JAACFM010000127.1 coordinate 2,831, forward strand.
AATTGCCTCCGTGCCGATCGTCGCAGCGGCGAAGGCCCTGACGGCCATGCGTACCGGACAGCATGACTGGCGCAGAATGATGCCCCCGCTGGTCGAATTGAATGACACCCAGCAGCAAACGATTTCAGTAGTCGCTGAGAAACTCGGTTTTTCATCGGCGATGGTCAATGATGACTAGATGTTAAATCGATTCGTCATGGTGGTCGTCGTCGCGCAGCTGGTTGGCTGCGCTTCGGTTGGCAACGAGGAACTGGCAGTTTCCTCGCCGGGTGTAATCGATTGCGCTGTAACAGTCGAGGCGTCGGGTCCAGGTCACTGCGAGGTTCTATCGGTTGGTGATCGCAATACCATTATCACAGCGACAATTCTCACCGACGATCAGGTGCTCAATAACGGTTCAATCTTGATCGATGAGAATGGAATGATCGTCGACGTGAGTTGCGACGTACGGGCTGATGATCGCGCGAGGAACGCTACTGTTCTCGCGTGTCCGGGCGGGATTGTATCGCCCGGGTTCATCAATGCGCATGATCATATCTGGTACAACCATCGGCCACCGAGTAACTTGACCGCCGAACGCTATGACCATCGGCATCAGTGGCGACTCGGTCTTGAAGGTCACACGCAACCCGACTACGAACGGGCAGAATCGATCGAGCAGGTTGCCTGGGGTGAGATTCGTCACGCGCTATCCGCAACCACATCGATCGCCGGCATGGGCGGTGTCCCGGGATTGGTCCGCAATCTTGAAGACCCCTCGTTAATCGGCAATCTGGAAACAGCCGCGGCGTTCGCCACGGTGTTTCCATTAGGCGACCCGACGGGCACCATGTTGTCCGAGAATTGCGAATACCCAGAGCTCGTAGATCCGTCGAAGTTTGCGAACGCAGGATCGTTTCAGGCGCACGTTGCAGAAGGTGTAGACCGTCGCGCGGCCAATGAAATAGGCTGTATCACGGGCCAGGCTGACGACAGTGTTGACGTGACCACGACGCCGGCAGCGTTCGTACATTTCGTCGGCGCTTCGACGGATGATGCGGTATTGCTGCGTGATCGTGACGTTAGTGTCATTTGGTCGCCACGCTCCAACATTGCGCTTTATGGGCATACCGCAAACGTGACCCTGCTTGATCGGCTGGGAGTCAATATTGCGTTGAGTACTGATTGGCTGCCGTCCGGATCGATGAACCTGCTACGCGAGTTGCGCTGTGGGGCGGATTATTCAAACGATTACCTCGACGGCTACTTTAATTACCGGGACCTTTGGCAGATGGTCACGGTTAATGCCGCCAGGAGTTTTGCTTTGCAAGACGAACTGGGCAGCCTCGCACCTGGAAAGGTAGCGGACATTGCTGTTTTCCGTGATGGTCCCGCATCAGATCCGTTCGAGGACATCATCAATGCCAGCGATTCGGATGTCTTGCTGGTACTGCGCGCCGGTCGACCTCTGGCGGGTAAGTCGACACTCGTCAGTGCGTTTGGCGCCGACTGCGACACGCTTCCGATCGAGCTTACTTGCGGCGAACAACTCGCTGTGTGCATGGAGCCTGGTGACGGTATGGACTTGCAGGCGGTTCTGGATACCAATCGAGACTCCTATCTGCTGATGTCCTGTGGCAGCGTTCCGCAGGGTGAGCCAAGCTGCACGCCGAGCTGGCCGAATCAATTTGATGGCCGGGTGATGCCGGGCGATGACGATGGCGATGGCGTTAAAAATGCCCTTGATAATTGCCCGCTGGTATTTAATCCGCCACGGCCGATGGATGGCAGTCGACAGACTGACTGGGATCAGGATACGGTTGGCGACGCTTGCGATGAACTTCCACTGGAGAGCTCGACGAATGCAAACTGACGATAACAACAACGAAGTTAAGGCTTTTCCGAAGCCAACCTATGCATGGTATGTCGTTGTCCTGATGATGTTTTTCTACGTGTTGTCGTTCATGGACAGGCAGATCATCGCCGTGCTTATCGACCCGATCAAGGCAGACCTCGATCTTAGTGACGTACAGATCAGTTTGATCGGCGGTGTGTCTTTCGGGCTCTTCTACTCACTGGTCGGAATTTTTATCGGTCGCCTAGCGGATTCAATGAACCGGCCGTTATTGATCGCATTAGGCGTGTTTATCTGGAGCTTGACCACGGCGCTAAGCGGACTGGCCAGCAAGTTCTGGCAGCTGTTGATCTTGCGTATGGGTGTCGGGCTGGGCGAGGCCGCCTTGTTGCCGTCGACCTTGTCATTGTTGACCGACTATTTCCCACCCAAGCGGCTGGCGACACCAACCAGTGTTTTTCTACTCGGAGCCCCGATTGGAATTGGCTTGTCATTTGCGGCGGGCGGGTTTTTGTTCGACGTAGCACAGGGCATCGTGGCTGCTGACGGCTGGCAGGACGTCGCCTTTATTGGTGGTTCAGCGGCGTGGAAGCTGGTTCTTATCTTTCTGGGTGTCGTCGGCATGATCATGACGTTCGGCATGCTGACTGTTCGTGAGCCAAGGGCAAAGAGCGTGGTGGCGGCTAAGAAGCAGCAAGAACATAGCCTCAAAGCTAGCGAGGCCGCGAGCTTGTCCGACGTTAAGGCCTACGCACGAAAAAATCGTCTGGCAATCGGCAGTCTTTACGTTTGTATGGCGCTGGTTTCACTGGCGGCCTATGCGCAAGGTTTCTGGGATATCGCTTTTCTATCAAGGAGTTATGACCGGGACCCGTCCTCAGTGACCTTCATGTACGGCATGGTGCAAATGTTCGCCGGTCTGGCCGGAATGCTGACGGGTGGCATCGTTGCGGACCGACTCAGCAGGCGCGGTATACAGGGAGCGAGCGTCATCATGGTCCTGATAGGCTGCGCGATCTCTACGCCGTTCAGCTTTTTGTATCCGTTAATGGGAACGGCTTCGAGCGCATTGTTGCTCATGATCTTCGCCATTTTCGGCAGTAACATGGCTTTCGCCTGCGCGGCTTCTGCCATGCAGCGAATGTTCCCGGTAGCCATGCTCGGTCTGGCCGCAGGTGTTTATTACTTCCTCTCGAATTCGGTGGGGCTCCTGATTGGCCCTACTTTGATCGCATCATTGACCGACTACGTTTTTGAAGATCCGGGCAAGGTTGGCTATTCATTATCTGCCGTGGGCGGCACCGCCAGACTGCTGGCTTTCATTATTATTCTTGCTGGCTACAAGGCCTATCGTGACTTGCTACGGGAACGAGAGGCTGGCCTCGATAATTAGAACCTCATTCGATACTTGCCCGAGCCATTGTCGTTTCGGCCTATATGCTCGATCGATGAATCTGGCGACAGGAATTGTTGCGCCTCGAGTGAAGATGAAAAGGTCACGAATACATCACCTTCAATGGGCGCGAACGACCAGTTGCCGTCGGCCGTAGGGTCGAGTTTCTTCAAGTCGAAGATATATTTGGCCAGGATGTCACGATTGGAATCAGGCGCGTCAATAATTATGTTGCTGCCATCGAGTCCGGGAAAGTCGCCGCCGCCACCGGCGCGGTAGTTATTCGTCGCAACAACAAATACCGCGTCAGCATCGATGGGCTGGCCGTTGAACGCGAGGTCTATGATTCGGTGACTTTCCGCGTTGATTAATTTGCCGTCGCTGTCGTAGCGCCGCGGCTGAGTTATATCGATACGATAAGTAACGCCATCAATGACATCGAAGTTGTAACTCGAATACGACGTGGAAATCAGTTCCTGCTCGGTGTCGCTGTCAGGATCGATCTGATTGAACAAGCCGGCAGACATCTCAAGCCACTCGCGAACTTCTGCCCCGGTCACGGTGACTGCGCGCAGCGTATTTGGATAAATGTAGAGGTCGGCGACGTGTTTCAACGCAATTTCTCCGGCCGGAATTTCGGTGAAGAAGTCACTGCCACCGCGACCGCCGGTCTTGAATGGGGCGCTGGCTGACAACACGGGCATGCCGTCATATTCGGTACCCTGGATCAAGCGCTCCACATATTGGCGTTGGGCGTTGGTCACTATTTGTACAGACGGGTCGTCCTGCACTAACGCGAAGAAACTGTT
>JAACFM010000128.1 GCA_009937445.1 Gammaproteobacteria bacterium
AGCCGCGAAAGGTGCAACACTCGTAGGAGGGATCCGGCGCCGTCAGAACCTCAAGCGACGACACCGGGACGAAAAGCCGATCCCCGTGGATCACCGGTGTACCAGTGATTGTCGAATTCGGATGATCGTCTGCGCGTACGCTCCACAGTTCCTCGCCAGTCGTCGCATCCAGAGCATGGACGCGCCCCATGAGATCGCCAAAAAATAGTCTGGGCACGCGTCCGGGTAATGAATCAATTGTCCATGGCTCTACAACAATTGCCGTTCGAACCTCTACGGAAACGCGTGTCGTCCAACGCGCACAGCCGGTCTCAAGATCAAACGCATAGACGGTTCCATCTTGACTACCAACAAAAATGGCACCCATGGCTGTGACCGGTAAGGACCTGGCGCGAACAGCACCGGGATAAGCAAACGCCCATTTGAGTTTCAAATCGGGAACATCACTTTTAGTGAACCCTGCTGCTTCTCCCGAAACAAACCGCTTCGCGTCGTAGCCCCAACCAGCATTGGCTGGCGGTTGACTCAAGTCAAATTCAGCGGCCTCTCCCACGCATTGAGCCGCGCCGGGTGGCGGCGCGTAGTTCGCGGGCGAAACTCCGGTTAAGTATTCGGTTAGCGTATCAAGATCACTGGGTTCAAGATTCTCGGCGGCGCGTTGCATCGATCCGACGGTTAGTGCCCGCACCACTGCATCAGGCGCCATTTTCGCGAGCCAGTCTCGATGTGGCGCTTTTGGGATCTGCCCCTCGTGACATGACGAGCAATATTCGTCGTAGAGTTTCTTTCCATCGGTGGGAGTCACTACGACTGGCTCGAGCGCCGCATCCTTTGTACAAGCGGACATTGACGCGACGACAAGTATTGCTACAAGTGTTCTGCTTTTCGATTTATTGCCAAACATTCGCATCCCTTTAAGCATTCGTCATTCCGACAACAGGCCACCGTCGACAATCAAGGTGGTTCCGGTCACGAAACTCGCCATATCCGAACATATAAATGCGACAGGACCGACGATCTCGGTCGGGTCACCGAACCGGCCAAGCAGGACTCTGTCTTTGTAGTAGTTGTGCCGCTCATCATTATCGAGCGTCGACGCTGTCATTGGTGTCGCAAATGGGCCGGGCGCGACGGCATTCACGCGTATCCCATCTGGAGCCAAGCTAGCCGCCAAGCCGCGCGTCAGGGCGATAACTGCGGCTTTGGATGCGGCGTAGCCGGGAAATGTACGCGCCGAAACGAAAGCTGTAATAGATGTCATGTTGACGATATTTCCACGGGTTTCGCGAAGTTGCGCAACGAAAGCCGTAGACATGTTGTACGCCCCGGTAGCATTTATATTCATGCATTGGTCCCATGCGTCAGGCGCGGTTTCATCGTCAAACTTCTCGCGACGAATGATTCCCGCATTGTTCACCAGGACGTCGATTGGCCCTAACTTTGAAGCGATTTCAGACGCGACGGACTTGCACATGAGTAGGTCGCCGATATCTATCTTGAATGCCGAAGCTTTGGCCCCTGCTTGGGAGATCGACTCTGCAATTTCGCGCGCACTCTCTTCGTCAATATCGGTAACGATGACCTCCGCTCCATACGTCGACAGGCCGCTGGCAAGTGCAGCGCCATTACCGCGTCCTGCGCCGGTAATCAGCACTTTCTTGCCAGCCAGTAAATTATTCTCAGCCATGATTTTTTCCTTCCCTGCCCTACCGGTTTTCACGCATTGATTTCATCGCGAAGCTGTCGTTTTAGTACCTTGCCCGAAGGGTTGCGTGGTAACGCGTCCCTTATGACGAGGTCTTTGGGCACTTTGAATGCTGCCAGCATTGTCCTGCAGTGAGCGACCAGCGATTCGAGGTCCAGCTCACTGCCATCAGTCGGCACAACAACGGCGACGGGGACTTCGCCCCACTTGCTATCTTTTCTTCCGACGACCGCGACGTCGTCAACCTCAGGCCGTAGACGGATTACGCGCTCCAACTCCGATGACGCGATATTCTCACCGCCTGAAATAATCATGTCTTTCTTGCGATCCGTCAGATATAGAAAGCTCTCAGAATCAAGAAAACCTACATCGCCAGTGCGAAACCAATCGCCAAAAAACGACGCTGCCGTTTTCTCTTCGTCCCGCCAGTACCCAGAAAATATCTTCGGCCCACGGAGGCAGATCTCGCCGTCAACGTTCGGGGGGAGTCGCTTCCCGCTTTCATCCCGAATTTGAATCTCTACATGCGGAGTCGCTTGGCCCGTAGACCCAATTTTTTCCAATTCTCGCCCAGCAACCATGAATGAGTCGCCACTACAACTCTCTGTTAGCCCGTACGCATCGATGTACCGCGCGTTCGTGAAGTATTCAGAAAACTCACGTATACGATTCTCTGGTGTCCGTTCACCTCCGCCGATGACCCAGTCCATGGTCGATACATCATAACTATCTCGATTCTTCCTTCCCAAAATCGTACTGGTCATGATCGGTGCTAACCAAGCTGAGTTCAGCCGATACTTCTCAATAGCAGAGAGCGCTGTATCAGCATCGAAATCTCTTTGAATAAGCAGCATTCCACCTTGCCAAAGGACGGCAATACCAGGCAAATCAAATGCACCAACGTGGTACAAGGGACCAACAACTAACAGTCTGCTGCAGTTGCTCAAGCCGAGAACAACAACATGATCAGCGGATTTCCAAAAGAAATTGTCGTAACTGTGCATCACTCCTTTCGGCCGATCTGTTGTTCCGGAGGTATACATCAAACGAAACAAGTCTCGCCCGGCAACCGCGTGCATCGGAGCCGGCGCGCATGCGTCTGACAGCTTTCTTGTATTCGTTTGCTCGTCCGGGCCCAAACATATTCGTTGAACGATGAGATCCATCGCCTCGAAATCCGAATCAGCAAAAAGCAATCTCGCTTCAGAGTTTTCGCAAATGTAATTGACCTCATCCTCCGAAAGCCGAAAGTTAATCGGAAGGAAAACAGCCCCAATATGGCTCACGGCAAAAGCAATTTCGAGAAAAGCAGAGCTGTTCTTCATTAGCACCGCAACCACATCACCTGGCTGAATCCCGCGCTCAACCAGATAGCCCGCTAAGCATTCAGCACGACCAAGAAGCTCTGAATAGGAGATGGTCTGCTGCTCGTAGACGATTGCTGGTCGGTCTGGCGTCGTGCGCGCATGGTATTCAATGAAGCTGGTCAGGTTGATCATTGATTCAATCTCGATGCCACGCTGATTCGAAGGACGTTCTTATGCTAGTGATTCTAGGAAAGCGTCAGACGTCGTTATTCGCGCCTGTCGATTGAGAATATTCTCCATCAAGAATTGGTGAACATCGCCAGTGTCGTAACACAAGTCTTCGAGTACGATAAGCTTGTAGTCACGATCTGCCGCTTGACGAACCGTAGACAGAACGACGCCACTTGTTGTAATGCCGAAGAGAATTAGCGTATCGATACCTTGTGCACGCAGCAACACCTCAAGGTTAGTTCCCTCAAAAGCGCTCACCCTGTGCTTTGTTACTCGCAGATCGCCATCTTGTGGCGCTATGGCTAGTGGAATTTGAGCATCGTCGCTATCAGTCAAAAATCGCTGACCGTCCCGAACGGCTCTGAAAATCATATTGTTCTCATTGACTTCCGGGTAGCCAGCGCTGAATCCGACTGTCACATAAATTACAGGCAAATTTGCCGACCGGCCTTTTTGGCATCGGTCGTGTAGCCATTGACCAATAACTCCTGGTAATCCATTGCCAGCACTGCTGTTCGTTTCAAATCCACTTTATTCGCTCCGCGTTATGTGCCCTGCCGCTGCCCGTTAACGGGCTGGTCAAGTCCGAGCTCCCTCAAGATTTCGGCCGTATGCTCACCCAACAACGGAGGCGGCAACTCTGATCGCCACGGCCGTCCATCGCACATGAACGGCGTGCCTACGGTCTTGGTCCGACCGACCGTTGGGTGGTCATATTCGAATACGATACCTCGAGCATTAGCCTGGTCACATTCGAGAGCCTCGCCGACAGTATTCACCGGCGCTGACGGAACATCGAAGTCGTAAAATATCTGCAACCATTCGTCGACCGTTTTGCTAGAAAAAATCGGCAGCACAATGTCATAGAGAGCATCCATGTTGTGCTTGCGAGCAGTAATATCAGCAAACCTCGTGTCCAGATTGAGTTCCGGCATTTCGATTGCGTCGACAAACTTCAGCCAGAAGACCTGTGTAAATGCCGCGACTATGAAATAGCCATCACTCGCCTGGATTGCTCGATACGGTGCGATGTGATGGTGTCCGGACCCTACAGGCCCAGGTACTTCACCGGTGGTAAAGTGGAGCTGCCCGACGTAGCCCAGCAATGACACCAGTATGTCATGCAGAGCCAGGTCGATATGCACACCTTCACCGGTTTGCCGTCGTCCATACAGGGCCGCCAGAACACCAAACGCTGCGAAAATGCCACCTCCGAGATCTCCGGCTGGCAATCCAACCCGAACCGGCGGTCTTCCCGCCTCGCCAGTCACTGACATCGTTCCTGCCATGGCCTGGTTAACAAGATCGAAGCTGATTTTGTCTCTCAACGGGCCCGTTTGGCCGTAGCCAGAAATTGAGCAAAGAATAATGTCTGGGCGGACCTTCTTGAGGTCGCTATAGCCAATGCCAAGCTTGTCCATTACTCCCGGTCTATAGTTTTCGACTACAACGTCCGCAGTCTTCACCAATTCAATCAGTGCTTCTCGGCCCTCGTCCGACTTGAGATCGAGCGAGATGCTCCTCTTACCTCTATTTAACGCCATAAAATAGGTACTTTCATCGCCTATTTTCGGAATATTGTGCCGCGTTGGATCTCCAATACGTGGCTCCTCAACCTTGATTACATCGGCGCCGAGATCGGCGAGGATTAATGTGCCGTAAGGGCCTGCGAGCATGCGCGTCAGGTCGACAATTCGTAACCCGGCTAACGGCATTTCGGCGCCGTCGCTATTGTCATCCAAAGGACCTTCCGGGGCGCCGCTCTGCAACGGGTTCGCCATACATTCTCCAGGTACTGGCGATCCTCGCACGACTGAATTGCGAACTAATTCCTCGATCGTAGTCTGGTCGTACCCGAGCAATTTTGAAAGAATTGAGTGTGTATGCTGGCCAACGACGGGAGGTGGACGATAGGGAATTTCGTATTTCCGACCGTCGGCATAAGTCAGATGAAAGGGTGATCCCAGTGTTTTTTGCTTGCCGCAAACGAGGTGATCAAACTCCGCAATCATCCCGCGACTTCGAGTGTGTTCCATCTCGATCGCTTCTTTGATCGAAAGTACAGGGCCATTCGGCACGTCACCAGCATCAAGTCTTTCACGCCAATCGCTGGTACTGCGAGTCTTCATGATTGGGTCAAGAATTTTGGCAAGCTCATCGCGGGCGACCAGTCGTTCTTTGAATGACTTGTAATTTGGGTCCTCGCCGAGATCGGGACGATCAATAGCTGTACAAAATTTGCGCCAAAACGCGTTCGTGAATGGCGCGACAACGATATAGCCATCCGTCGTTTCAAATGCGTTGTATGGATAAATCGTCGGATGCGCTGAGCCGACCGCCGTAGGACTTTCACCGGTCGCGAAGTAAATATTCGCCATGTAACTGAGCATCGAGATTCCAGCGTCGAACATTGAGGTATCGAGGTAGCAACCTTTGCCAGTTTTTGCCAACCGTTCGACGCCGGCAAGAATCGCGATGCCTGCAAAAAGCGATGACATCTCGTCCGCCAATGGCAGGCCCATCTTGGCTGGCGGACGGCCCGCCTCACCGGTTACAGAAAGCGCACCGGTTACAGCTTGAATGACCAAATCGTACGCCGTCTTGTCCCGCCAAGGCCCCGTTTGCCCGAATCCTGTGATGCTGCAGTAGACCAACTTTGGATTGATCTTGATAAGACTGTCGTAATCGAGCCCTAGCCGCCCTGCCGCGCCATGGCGAAAATTTTCCACAACAACATCTGCCTGCCGCACCAACCCTAAAGCAATCTCACGCCCTTCTTCGGTCTTCAGGTCGACTGCGATGCTTTCTTTGTTGCGATTAATTGACAGAAAATAGTGGCTCTCGCCGTTGATGAATGGGTGATTGTGTCGTGTCGTATCCATTCCCTCGATATCTTCAACACGAATAACGTGCGCACCCAGATCCCCAAGAATCATGGTAGATAAAGGGCCCGACAACATTCTGGAAAAGTCTACAACCCGCAATTTTTTCAATGGGGCCTTATGCCGATCACCGGTATTCGATTGTTTTTTTGTCATATTTTCGACTTTACGCCCCACTAATTTATTCCGTATTATGAATATTCTATTTCTATACTGAATATTTTAGTTAAGAACGCAGGCTATCCTTACTCGTTGCGGCAAGTCAATACCTAGCTAAAATCTATTCTTTCAAGCTCTTAATGACTGACTAGCGCGCCAAGTCAGCACTTGCACCAGCTGCCCACTTATGCTCTATTGTGAATAAGCATTCAATAATAGCAGACAAAGACAACAGCAATCTGCATAAATTGCGGGCTCACAGGATATTCATTGGGCAACACTCCGATCATAACAGGGGCTTTCGCGACGAAAGTCGGGAAACTTTCGGTGCTATTCGTGACGCCGAGCTGGATGCACGCGAGATAGATGGCGTCATTTGCGCCTATTCATTAACAGAACCGCATTTGATGCTGGCCTCCTGGTTTTGCGAGTACGCTGGTTTATCGCCGAAAATCTGTTACGCAGTACAAGCCGGAGGCGCAACCGGGGCGACTATGATCATGCAGGCCGCCAGTCTTGTTGCCACTGGCAGTTGTCGCCACGTGCTCGTTGTCGCCGGTGACAATCGCTTGACAGGATTATCACGAGACGGCGCAATTGCCGCGCTATCAAAAGTTGGTCACCCACAGTTTGAGCGTCCATACGGACTATCGATTCCGGCCGCCTACGGATTGGTCGCCAACCGATACATGCGCGAATTCGGCGTAAGCGAAGATCACCTGGCTGCTGTTGCAGTTGCTATGCGTGCCAATGCTGCCAATCATCCCGGCGCTCACATGTCAGAACCAATCACCATTCGCGACGTAACTGAATCACCCATGATTGCCACGCCATTGCGGCGGCTTGACTGTAGCCTGATATCCGACGGTGGCGGCGCACTTGTTGTCAGCGCGGGCCATCGAGACAACGCCGTCGAAATTCTGGGTGCCGGTCAGGGTCATTCCCACGAACACATTGTCGCAGCTCCATCACTAGTCGATTTTGCTTGCCGACAGTCATCTGCACGCGCATTTGAAGCGGCTGGAGTAACGGCTGATGACATCGACATCGCTCAAATATACGACTCATTTACGATCACACTCCTCGTCGAACTTGAGTCGATTGGATTTTTCGAGCCCGGGGCCGCAGGGCCAGCAATTATGAAGGGAGCACTTCAAACCGATGGCTCGTTTCCGTGCAATACACATGGTGGGTTGCTCTCACACGGTCACCCTGGCGCAGCCGGCGGCATATTTCATGTAATCGAAGCAGTCTCTCAGCTTCGAAGAGACGCCGGATCGAGACAAGTTGAGAATGCAGATCTCGCCTTTGTGCATGGCGACGGCGGGATTCTTTCAGCTCATTGCTCGCTTGTGCTGGGCCGCGGTTGATTTAGATGGATAAACCTACCCCCAAGCCTACCAAAGAATCTTCTTACTATTGGGAAGGTTGTTGCGCGCACGAACTTCGCTACCAGTACTGTGAAAGCTGTCAGCGTGCACAGTTTCCGCCTTCGGCACGTTGCAGAAATTGCCACACAAGTGAAATCAAATGGAGAAAATCCGATTTGAGAGGAACGGTGCACAGTTTCTCTTTAGTACACAGGGCACCGACGAAAGCGTTTGTTGCGGATGTTCCCTACTACGTTGGACTGATCGACATGGATGAAGGGTTCAGGATCATGACAAATGTACAACCAATCAACGAACGCAAGTTTGAGATCGGTGCGCCGGTTCAAATCTTTTTTGAGAAACGCGACAACGCTACCGTCTTGCCGCAGGCAAGAATCGTAACCAAAACGGAAAATTAGTAACCATGCGCCACAACGGACAGCCAATTCATATTGTCGGGCTCGGCGGCGCATTGCGGCGTGGATCATCGACAGAAAAAGCCCTTGAGTGTGCTTTGGCAATGGCCAGAGATCTCGGCGCCGAGACGCAAATTTTGACCGGCAGCGACATCGCACTACCGCCGTTCACGCCCGACGCAGACACCCGAACGTCAGAGGCAATCCGACTAGTCGACGAACTGCGAAACGCCGACGGAGTCATACTTGCATCACCTGCCTACCACGGAGGAATTTCAGGCCTCATCAAGAACGCCTTAGATTATACTGAAGACCTTCGAACTGACGAAAGGACATATTTAAGCGGTCGTGGAGTCGGCTGTGTCGTCACCGCAGGCGGGCCACAAGCTTCCGTTACAACTCTAAGCGCGTTTCGATCGGTTATTCACTCATTACGCGGTTGGCCGACCCCGCTCGGCGTTACAATCTGTGCCAGCGGCTCGATATTTGACGACAAAAATTATTGCACAGACGAAGCCATTCGCACGTCTATTGAAACAATGGTAAATGAAGTCGTTTGGTTCGCTCGCCGATTACACGACTAGCTAATCAACGTAGCTTGCTGCGGCGTCCATGAACTGCCTAAGCGCCTCGATTCGATCATCCATACTCGCAAAATCCTGCCGGCCCTCTCGGATATCCATTTGGGCACCCGGGAGCCTGTCTTTATATGCGTCCGATTCGGTGTTGAATGTCACATGACTTGCACCTACTCGTTGCCACATTTCGAGCGACTCCGCACATTCCGCTGCTTCTCGTCCCCACATACGAATTATTCCTTCCAGGCCGATGCTGTCAGGGCTACGGCCTTCTTCCCGTGCATAGTCAAACAATCGACCCGTATGCTCAAGAATTTCCCCCTCGTTGAGATACGAAGGAACGTACCAACCATCGCCAAGTTTTGCGATTCGCTTCAACACTGGATTGGCGGTTCCACCAATCCAGACCGGAATTGGCCGCTGTATGGGCAATGGCCTGATTCCAACACCCTCAAGATTGTGCCACTTACCTTCGAATGTCACAGATGACTCCGTCCAGAGTTTTCTCATGACGACAATTTGTTCAGCAGACCGCGCACCGCGGTCTCGGAAATTCATGCCCATCGCCTGAAATTCGACATCGTTCCAACCGACGCCTACACCTAGTCGCAGTCTCCCGCCTGAAAGAATATCGATCTCCGCAGCTTGTTTGGCTAACAGGGCGGTTTGTCGCTGCGGCAGAATCACGACACCCGTTGTGAATCCGATCTTTTGTGTAATTGCGGCAATGAATCCGTACATCACCAGTGGCTCACGGAACGGATCATCGATTGTGTAGATAGGCGGGTTGCCGAAAAATGGCTTCCAGTCCGGACGGACTGATAGGTCCGCACCGACGACATGATCGTAGTTCATCAAGTAGTCATATCCGAGGTCCTCTGCAGCCTGCACAAAGTCTCTTAGCGGTGCCGGATCCAGACTAAGTTCTATGTTCGGAATAGTAACTCCAAGTTTCATTGCATCTGCTCTGAGTGATCAAGTATCAAGGGATTATACGACGCCGGTGGTCATCAGAACTGAGAAGGTGATTCGCACCTTTGCCCTATTGTTGGCTCATAAACTGGCTGCTAATGTAAATCTAGTAAATAGTTAAATTCTTGCTTCTCGACAATCGACTTGAAGCAAAAGTCCATGGAGAATTTTATGAAGTTCGGCTTGTTTTTTGAAATGACTACCCCACGCCCCTGGGGCCCAGATACGGAAAAAAAGAAGCTTGAGGAAACGCTTGAACAAATTGTTCTCGCGGACAACCTCGGCCTTGATCACGCCTGGATGACCGAACACCACTTCATGGAAGAGTACTGCCACGCGACCGCGCCAGAGGTCGTTCTCGCTGCCGCAGCTCAAATTACGAAGAATATTCGAATCGGTCACGGCGTTCGCCACGCCCCGCCCAAGTACAATCACCCAGCCAGAACGGCTGAGATGGCCGGAACCCTCGACTTGGTTGCCAACGGTCGTGTCGATATGGGATTTGGCAGCTCGGGATCAGAGTGCGAACTCGCTGGCTTCAATATTTCGAACGACGAAAAACACGAAATGAGCTACGAAGCGATTGAGCAAATCGCAAACATGATGGCCATGGAGCCGTATCCGGGATTTAATGGCAAACACTTTTCAATGCCAGCCCGAAACGTCGTTCCCAAACCGCTTCAAAAGCCTCACCCTCCATTCTGGCTTGCTTGCTCTGCTCGCCCCACAATCCTCGAAGCGGCAAAGCACGGCATGGGCGCGCTCTGCTTCTCTTTTCTAGATTCAGTAGAGGCAAAGGCCTGGGTCGATGAGTATTACGGGTTATTTAAGACCGATTGCCGACCGCTTGCTCATTCAGTCAACCCCAATTTCAGCCTGTTTACTGGCTTCGGCGTGCACAAGGACGCCGATGTTGCTGCCGAACGCTTCCTCAACGGACTTAGGTTCTTCCAGTGGTCATTGAACCACTACTACCGCGGTGGCGCACACAAGCCGGGACGTGTAAATCTTTGGGAGAGATTTCAAGTTGAAGTCGAGGAACTAAAGAAGACGGAAGACGATGAATTTGTTCAACGACAAATAGCGACGAGCCGAAGCGGCATCGGTTCTGTGGAAAGCGTTCGCAAGAGGTTACGAGATCTCTGCGATGCAGGAATCGACGAAGTTACATTCATCATGCAAATGGGCGATAACAAACACGACCATATCTGCGAGTCATTGGAGTTGTTCGCCAAAGAAATCCTGCCAGAGTTTAAAGATGAGCACCCAGCTCTCGAAGCCAGGAAGAATGCGGAATTAGAACCGTATGTCGAGAAAGCCTTTGAACGAATTGGCGGACGCAAAGAAACGCATATTCCTGACGATGAAATCGAGGACATCTTTGCGGTCAACTATATCGCCAAATACGGGAAGGAAGAGGCGGTACTCGGATCGGCCACAGAACCGAAGCGGTAGCATCCCTGCTGCGACGGGATCAGTTAGCCAAATAGTAGACGCTGCTGGTGGAACTCATGCTGGAGAAATTCGGCTATCGCCTTGATCCGCGCAAGTTGCGCCATGTCAGTATGAACTGCAAGAGTAATATTGCGGCTAAATCTGATCTGATCGGGTAGCACTGGAATCAATTCTGGTTCAGTTGCGGCAATGAATTTCGCGAAGCAACACAAACCACCTCCGGCGGCTGTTGCCTTTAACTGGGCGACAATACTCGAACATGAAATCGTCGTATTAAACCCCATGTCAGCGCCGCTCAAGAATCGGTCTATTGCTGGACCGAAGTCGAATTCATCAATGCCACTAACAAAATCATGATGCGCAAGTTCTTCAATCTTCTTTATTTTCTCGTGCCGGGCCAGGTAAGAACTAGATGCATATAACCGCATCGTGACTTCTGTCAATAGCGTGCTAGTAATTCGCTTGCTCTCATGCTCACCAATCATTATCGCCATGTCTGCCTCACGACGAGACAAGTCAACATTTCTGGACATCATGACAAGCTCAATATTAAGTTGCGGATGAATTTGCCTGAGCTTGGCGAGCCGTGGTGCGATAAAAAGCGTACCGAGACCATCAGGCACGCCTATACGAACAGTGCCGCCAATGGCAATATCCCGACCGCCGATCTTGCTCTGTGCGTGAACCGCATGGCCTTCCATCGATTCCGCTACGGACAGCAGCGCCTCCCCCTCGTCCGTTAACGCATAGCGATCATCAACCCGATCAAAAAGTCGAGCTCCGAGATCAGATTCAAGCGCTGTGACACGTCGCCTGACCGTATTGTGGTCAACGCGAAGTAGCCTCGCTGCAGCACTAGGGTTTCCAGCACGAACCATCGCCAGAAAAAACCGCAGGTTATCCCAGTTGAAATCTTTCATCGTCTGTAAGGGTACTCGATTCTAGCTGTTTTAAGAATCAGTCTGAGATTTCAGCTAAAAAAGTGCTATCGGATTCACAGGGGATGCCGTTCCGCCCGCAATCCGGAGAGGCGACACAGCTAAGAAAAAGTCGTTACGTAACAACCGTCTGCAGGATTCTCGCAAACCTTCAAGTTGCAAATTATGGAGCAATAAGAGCCCCATATAGACCTCAGTACCGACGTGTATGGGAATAGCTTCTTCTTCGAACGGGGACGGCAGCACATCATGGGCGCAGTCAGAACCAATAAGCGCCACTTTTCGCTCGTGAATCCATTCCAGGCAATCCGGATAGATCCCAGGCAAATGACCGCGCCCATCGGGAAACCTCTCACATTGCGGACCGACAGTTTCTCGCCTTTCATGACGACCGGTTCGGTAGATCAAAATATCGCCCTCACCTACCGTAATTCCAGCCAACTCCTCGGCTCGATCAAAATCTTCCGGCCGAACAGGATCCTCAGGATCAATAAATGGGACGCCCCGAGCCTCCGCGATATCCAGGAAAATACCGCGCGAAACAATGCCGCCTGCAGCCTCGCAAATATCAAGCGTAGACGCTCCCTTCGAGGTCACCAGGGCAGCAGGTTGCTCGTTGAACATCACGCCGTTGTTGCTTATGTGACATAGAGCGTCAAGATGGCTTTGCGCCTGACCATGGGGAAACACGCCAATATGGTCATAACAGACGCCAGCTCCCTTCTTCGGAGCAACATCGCCCGCAGCAACCATAAAGTGTTGAGCTGGAATGTTATTCATCGGCGACGGAACGGTATCGACGTCGCGTCCCAGCCCGATGACACTTCCCTTGGAAATCAATTTAGCGGCGGCAACGCGATGAGCTGGAGTGATGTAATTCAGTGTTCCCAATTGATCATCAGAACCCCATCGTCCCCAATTAGATATCGCTTCGTAAATGGCACGAACATCGTCATCATTGAGTGTGTTAGAGCTCACTAGCTGCAGGCCGGGAAAGTCATTTTTATGTAACCTCTGATGCGCCGCTTAACCACTCTGTTCCTTGCTCGCTGCAAGCTTTGGCCTCGTCAGCGATGGCACGTAACGCAGCGTCACTAAATTGGCCACTAAAACCGATGGCACTGACAACCAGGACCGGCGCTCCGACTGCGTCGAACACTGGAGCCGCAATAGTTGTGATGCCGCGAACAAAATGATCACGATCAATGGCGTAACCACGAGTACGGGCTTCTTTAAGATCGTCCCAATACTCATCAAACTCGGGTGGATTCTCCCACCTCAGCACCTCAAACTGCTGGCGAATAACATCCTTCGACAAAC
>JAACFM010000039.1 GCA_009937445.1 Gammaproteobacteria bacterium
CATGAAGATGCGTCCGCTTCATGATCGGGTCATTGTTAAGCGCATGGAAGAAGAGCGCACATCGCCCGGCGGAATCGTCATTCCTGACGCTGCAACAGAAAAACCTATCAAAGGTGAAGTTGTAGCTGCAGGTAACGGCAAAATCCTCGAGAACGGCGAAGTTCGCGCTCTCGATGTCAAAGTTGGTGACCAGGTCCTTTTCGGCAAATACGCCGGAACAGAGGTCAAGGTCGAAGGTGAAGAACTGCTCGTGATGAAGGAAGACGACATCATGGCGGTAATCGAAGCTTAATTAAGGAACATAAAGATGGCTGCTAAAGAAGTACGATTTGGCGATGACGCCCGGCAGAAAATGTTTGCTGGCGTAAACGTCCTCGCGAATGCGGTAAAAGTGACCCTCGGTCCTAAAGGCCGCAATGTTGTCCTCGACAAAAGCTTTGGCGCACCGACCGTCACGAAAGACGGTGTATCGGTTGCCAAGGAAATCGAGCTTGACGACAAGTTTGAAAACATGGGTGCCCAGATGGTGAAGGAAGTTGCTTCACAGACATCTGATATCGCTGGTGACGGAACAACGACTGCTACGGTCCTTGCACAGGCAATCCTGCGCGAAGGTCTGAAGTCAGTTGCCGCTGGCATGAACCCGATGGATCTGAAGCGCGGTATCGACAAGGCGTCTGCTGCAATGGTTGCTGAGTTGCAAAATCTCTCTTCGCCTTGCGAAGACGAAAAAGCGATCGCACAGGTTGGCAGTATTTCTGCGAACTCGGATCCTGAGATTGGTGACATCATTTCTAACGCCATGGACAAAGTTGGCAAAGAAGGCGTAATCACCGTTGAAGAAGGTTCTGGTCTGGCGAACGAGCTTGATGTTGTAGAAGGCATGCAGTTTGATCGTGGTTACCTGTCTCCTTACTTCATCAATGATGCCAACAGTCAGCAGGTTGAGCACGATAATCCGTTGATTTTGTTGTACGACAAGAAGATCTCCAACATTCGTGATCTTCTGCCGGTCCTCGAAGGCGTAGCGAAAGCAGGCCGTCCTTTGCTGATCATCTCGGAAGATGTTGAAGGCGAGGCGCTGGCAACTCTCGTTGTAAACAACATTCGCGGTATCGTGAAAGTTGCAGCGGTTAAAGCACCTGGCTTCGGCGATCGCCGTAAAGCCATGTTGCAGGACATCGCAGTTCTGACCGGTGGTCAGGTCATCTCGGAAGAGGTTGGTCTGTCGCTTGAGAAGACGACTATTGAAGATCTTGGCGAAGCCAAGAAGATTCAGATCACGAAAGAAGCTACGACCATTATCGACGGTGCTGGCAAGGCTGAAGACATCAAGGGTCGGGTTGAGCAGATTAACGCCGAGATTGAAGATTCTTCGTCGGATTACGACAAAGAAAAGCTTCAAGAGCGCGTTGCCAAACTGTCCGGCGGTGTTGCCGTCATTAAGGTTGGTGCTGCGACCGAGATTGAGATGAAAGAAAAGAAAGCACGCGTTGAAGACGCACTGCATGCTACCCGCGCCGCTGTTGAAGAGGGTGTTGTAGCCGGTGGTGGTGTCGCGTTTATTCGTGCTGTCACCCAGATCGCGAAGCTTAAAGGCGACAATGACGACCAGAACGTTGGTATCGCCATTTTGAAGCGTGCTGTTGAAGAGCCGCTGCGGCAGATCGTTCGTAATGCTGGCGGTGACGCAAGCGTAGTACTGAATGCTGTTGCCCAAGGCAAAGGCAACTTTGGCTACAACGCTGCAACCGGCGAGTACGGCGACATGATCGAAATGGGTATTCTCGATCCCACAAAGGTTACGCGTTACGCACTGCAAAACGCTGCCTCTGTATCCGGTCTGCTGCTCACAACCGAAGCAATGGTTGCTGACGCTCCGCAGGACGATGCTGGCGGTGGTGGTATGCCTGACATGGGCGGCATGGGCGGAATGGGCGGCATGGGCGGCATGATGTAAGCCCTTGCTGATGTAGGAGCGGCCCTTGGCCGCGACTGCACGCGCCAAAGAAGTACCAAAGCCCGGCTAATGCCGGGCTTTTTTTTGGGTGAGTGTCTAACGCGTCACGTGCTATAAAGTCGGGCAATGATTCAATTTAACTCTGTGTCCGTATTGGCGCTCGTCGCCGTCGCAATGTGCTGGTCGCTTGCCGTCGTGCTTTACCGCGTCGGAACGACCGGTAGCGTTGCGCGGAAACTCTCGCTCTTGTTACTGGTGGAGGGCATCACGCTAATATCGACCGGTTACATCGATTCGATGCTGGCGCCAGAATTAATCGAAACCGACTTCTATCCGAGTTGGGTGCTGTTTGAGGGCATCGTCCACACGGTCGGTGACGGTCTGATGCTGGTGTTGTATCCGCCCTTCCTAGCCGCAGCGTTGGGAATTGAATTGACGCGACCATTCGAAAGCAAATCGGCCTTGGCGGGATTAACGGCTATCGCAACTATCTCGATCTTAATGGTTTATTTCCTGCCTTTGCCCTATGGGCCGGTGCCTCTTTATCTGCTGCTCTGTGCGCTTTTCGGCTATGCGCTCGTCGCTTCAATACAGGCTTGGCGCGCTTCCATCGGAGCGGCCAGAAGTCGCGCCCGATCATTTGCATTGGCCTTCGGGATTCGCGACGTTTGCTGGTTTTTTGTCTACGGTGCCGCTATATGGCTTATCACGCAGGATGCGTATTCCATTGTCGATATGAATACGACGAGTCCCGTATACGTCATTTACGCTCTTGGTACCTTACTCGCAGTGCCGCTAATCGCCTACGGCATTCTTCGCACGCAGCTTTTTGATATTGACCTTCGTATTCAATGGACGATCAAGCAGTCGACACTTGCCGCGATATTTGTAGCGCTGGTCTACTTGATTTCGGAAGGTGCTGATCGCTTCTTGTCGGAGGAGCTGGGTAATTGGGCTGGCCTGCTTGCCTCGGCGCTGGTCGTATTCTTCCTCGCGCCTTTGCAGCGATTTGCGGAACGTGTCGCGAGCGCGGCCATGCCGAATACGCATAACACGCCTGAATACGCTGCGTTCCGCAAGATGCAGGTATATGAATCGTCGGTCTCAGATGCCTTGATCGGAGGGGTTTCAGAAAAAGAACGTGTGCTACTCAACACGCTACGCGATACGCTCGGAATATCACCAGCCGATGCGATGTCACTGGAGAAGGAATTGCTGCAAGGAAAAACTGGATAGATGCCATTAGTCGCCCATAACAACCTGCCGTCATTTCAGCGGCTGCGTGATCGCGGCCAGGAAGTGCTGTCAGCAGACCGCGCACAACATCAGGATATTCGCGAGTTGCACATTGGCTTGCTGAACATGATGCCCGATGCGGCTCTGGTCGCCACCGAGCATCAGTTCATCCGGCTGGTTGGAGCCAGCAACCAGATCGCGCAGTTCTATGTGTACCCGTTTTCCATTCCCGAGCTGGACCGTGGGCCAGAGGCTCTTGAACACATCAAACAGCATTACTTTGAGTTTTCAGACCTTCGTGAACAAGGGCTGGATGCTTTGATCATCACTGGTGCGAATGTTGCCAACCCGTCGCTTGATCAGGAGCCATTTTGGGGGCCGTTGATCGATATCGTTCATTGGGCCAGCGAAAATGTCGCGTCAATTTTTTGCTCCTGCCTCGCAACTCATGCGCTGGTCAAATTCAGCCACGGCATTGAGCGAGAACGTCTTCCGCAGAAAAAGTGGGGTGTTTACGGACACAAGGTCAGACATCCTGCACACCCGCTGACCTGGGAAATCAATACACGTTTTGATGCACCGCACTCGCGCTACAACGACATTAGTACCGAGCAGTTTCGAAAGGCCGGCTTGACAGTCCTTGCGGATAGTCCTGACGCGGGCGTCCACCTTGCAGTCAGTCCGGATCAATTTCGGATTGTTTACTTTCAAGGTCATCCTGAGTACGACGCGATTAGTTTGCTCAAGGAATACAAGCGGGAGGTTGTGCGTTTCCTCAAAGGCGAACGAGACTCAGAGCCACGGTACCCCGAAAATTATTTCTCGGAAGAAGCGCAGATTATTGCATCGACGTACCTGCAGAAGGCTTTGGATGCCAAAGCGAACGGCGATGCTCCTCCGGAATTCCCCGAGCGTGAGCTGCAGGCCTGTGTTGACAACACCTGGGGTGATACCGGTAAGGCGATCGTCAATAATTGGCTGGGTCTGGTTTACCAGCATACGAATATGGATCGTCGCAAGCAGTTCATGGAAGGCGTGGATCCGGAGAATCCGCTGGGGCTCTGAGTTTCCGGCCGTCCAGCCTTCCTCAGTGCACGGGATGTAGATTTAAGTGTAATATCTGGGCCCCATCAGCGGCATCGTCGTTGGCCACCAAAGTGCAAGGAATAACAAACATGGGTTTCAAGACCAAACAGATTCATGCCGGCGTCATCCCGGATCCGTTGACCGGTTCGATTCTCACGCCAATTTACCAAACAACGACCTATGTACAGGATTCCGTTGATGAGTACCTGGCCAAGGGTTTTTCCTACTCACGTTCAGGCAACCCAACGGTTACCGCGCTCGAACTGAAAATGACCGCCCTTGAGGACGCTACAGATACGGTGTGTTTCGGTACGGGTATGGCGGCCGTGCAGGGCGTAATGCTCGCATTCCTCAACGCGGGCGATCACGCAATAATTTCTGACGTTGCCTACGGCGGCACCTATCGACTCTGCACAAAAATTCTGGCTCGATTCGGCGTGCAATTCACATTTGTGGATGGCTCGAATCTGGAGGAGGTTGCAGCAGCGGTCCGTGATAACACCAAGTTGTTCCTCACCGAAACTCCAGCCAATCCAACCATGAAGTGCACGGACATCGCTGGCGTATCGAAGATCGCCCGCAAGGCGGGTGCTGTGCACGCTGTCGACAACACTTTTCTGACGCCGTATTACCAAAGACCGTTGGAGCTGGATGCGGACATGTCGATCTATAGCACGACCAAGTACATGGACGGGCACAACGCAACCGTCGGTGGGGCGGTCGTCTGCGCGTCGCAAGAGCATGCGGATGCGGTTCGATTCATTCAGGGCAGTACCGGCAGCATCATGTCACCACAGGTCGCCTGGTTGACGTTGCAAGGCTGCAAAACCATGTCTCTGCGATTGGATGCTCAATCCGCGAATGCCATGGCGATCGCCGAGCATTTGGAAGGACATCCGAAAGTGGAGCAGGTTTGTTACCCGGGTCTGAAATCTTTTGCGCAGCATGAGCTGGCCAGCACGCAAGCGACAGGTTACGGCGCGATGCTGTGGTTTGAGGTCAAAGGTGGTCTCGTCGCTGGCAAGAAGCTCATGGACAACATTGATGTATTCAGCCTGGCCGAGAATCTGGGCTCAGTGGAGTCGCTCATCACACACCCGGTTACGATGACGCACGCAGCGGTGGAAGAAGCAGAGCGAATTCGAGTGGGCATCATTGATGGCCTGGTGCGAGTGTCCGTCGGTCTGGAGGATATTGAAGACCTGATAGAGGCACTGGATAAGGCGCTCGAGCTGGTCTAGGCCGATGTCACACTTCAATCATTTCGACACACTGTCACTACATGCCGGTCAAACGGTGGACGATGAGTTTGGTGCACGCGCAACGCCGATTTACCAGACAACGTCCTATGTGTTCCCGGACACCGATACAGCGTCTTCAATCTTTAACCTGGAGCGTGGCGGGCATGCTTACAGCCGCATAACTAACCCTACGGTCGCCGTACTTGAGCAACGCATCGCTGCGCTCGAGGGCGGGTCAGCAGCGGTATGCACCGCGTCTGGAATGGCCGCGACTTTTTGCGCGATTACAGCGATCCTTAGTCAAGGCGATCATATCGTCGCCTCGTCTCAGATGTACGGCGGCAACATCAGTTTGATGAAGAACACATTGCCGCGGTTTGGCATTACGACAACCTTCGTCGATCCTACGGACACTGATGCGTTTCGCGCTGCCATTCAGGACAACACCCGTCTGATCTACGGCGAACTGATTGGCAATCCGGGCCTCGATATTCTGGATCTGGAAGCTATCGCTGCAATTGCCAGGGACAAACATCTGCCGTTCATGGTCGATGCGACGTTCAACACACCCTATCTTTGTAAGTGCTTCGATCACGGTGTGAACATCACCATTCATTCGGTGACGAAATGGATGGGCGGTCACGGAACGGCGATCGGTGGTGTAGTTGTCGACGGTGGCAATTTCGACTGGGGTGCGACCGACAAGTATCCAACCATCACGGAGCCATATGCCCCGTTTTCAGGCCTTAATATATGGGAAGAGTTCGGACCGAGCGCGTTCGCAACACGCATTCGCGCTGAGGCTATGCGGGACATCGGCCCGTCAATGAGCCCAATGAACGCGTTCTTGTTATTGCAGGGTCTGGAAACATTGTCTTTGCGTATGGATAAGCATCTGTCGAACACGAAGGAGATGCTCGAATACCTCGGTAGCCATGACCAGGTCTCATGGGTCAGTCACCCGGATTTACCCGACCACTCGAGCCATGCGCTGGCGAAGAAATACCTGCCGAAAGGTGCTGGCTCGATTGTCAGCTTCGGTGTGAAGGGTGGGCGCGATGCGGGCAAGGCATTCATAGAGAACGTGAGTCTGGCCTCACACCTCGCTAATGTCGGCGATGCAAAAACCTTGATTATCCACCCGGCCACAACGACTCATTCGCGTATTGATGCGCAAGCTCTGGTCGCGGCCGGTATCACCGAAGACATGGTCCGCTTGTCTGTAGGTCTAGAGGACGTCAGAGATATCAAAGTGGACTTCGATAACGGCTTTCGCGCGGCTAAGAAGATTGCGGGCGCGTAACGATGTATTTCGACGTTAACGGCAAGCAGGTATTTGCGACAACCGGTGGCAAGCCATTCGACAACAGCAAGCCGGTCGTTCTGTTTCTCAGCGGAAGTGCTCTGGATCATACTTTTTGGGGCCTGCAGTCGCGATTTTTCGCGTTCAGACAATACTCAGTGCTCGCTCTGGACACACCCGGACATACAAACTCGGAAGGTCCTGAATTGACCTCCATCGAGGCAATGGGGGATTGGGTGAATGACGTCGTTGAGACATTGGGTGCGGACAACCTAGCCGTCGTCGGTCATTCACAGGGCTGTCTCACCGCCCTCGAATTCGTTTCGCGTTACCCGCAAAAAGTCCGTTGTGTTTCGTTCATTGGCAGCGGTCTCGCGACACCCGTGAACCCGGGACTCATTGCGGCAGCCGAGAACGACCCGGCAGCGGCGATCGATATGATGATTTCCTGGGGCTTCGGCAAAGCAGGCCATTTGCACCAGGGACCGATCCCCGGCAACTCAATGGCAGCCGGCGGCTGGCAGACAATGCGGCGGAATGCACCCGGTGCTTTGGCGACTGATCTCAAAGCATGCGATACCTACAAGAACGGTGCAGCGGCGGCCGCGAAGATCGCCTGTCCGCATCAGGTTATTCTTGCGGGCCAAGATCGCATGACGCCGCGTAAAGCAGGGTTGAAGCTTGTCGAGCATCTGGCCAATCCGGAATTTCATTTGATCGAAAATAGCGGGCATATGATTCCGCTTGAGGCACCCGACGAATGCAGGTCGTTACTGCGTAATTTCATCTTCGCCAACAACCCGGCGTCTTAAACGAAGAAACGAAAATCATGGTCGAAATCAAAAAAGCCGCCGTTATTGGCGCGGGCACGATGGGGCTGGGTATCGCTGGTCAATTGGCGAACGCTGGTGTGGATGTGGTTCTGCTGGATATCCCGGCCGAGGGCGATAACCGTAACGCGAACGCAGAGCGTGCGATAGAGCGACTGCTGGATGAAAACCAGCCGGGACTGACCCACAAAGACAATCTTGCGCGCATAACGATTGGCAACGTCGAAGACGACATGGACAAACTCGCCGACGCCGACTGGATTGCGGAAGCAATCGTCGAAAGATTGGAGCTGAAAAAGGCGCTCTACAGGCAGATAGATGCAGTTCGAAAGCCTGGCTCGATGGTGTCATCGAACACATCGACCATTCCGATCTCGTTGTTAGTCGAAGGTATGCCGACTGCATTTCGTGAAGAGTTCTCGATTACGCATTTCTTCAACCCGGTGCGTTTCATGCGCCTGCTGGAGATCGTTCGCGGTGCAGATACCAAAGCGGAAGTTATCGAGTGTCTCGAGGCCTTTAATGAATCGCGCATGGGCAAGGGCATTGTTGTTTGCAAGGACACTCCCGGCTTTCTCGGGAATCGTGTGGGTGTTTTTGCAATCCAGACGGCTTTGCACCTGGCTTTCCAAATGGGGCTTGCCCCCGAAGAGGCGGATGCTATTTTCGGCCGGCCAATGGGTATACCGAAGACCGGTGTTTTCGGGCTCTACGATCTGATCGGCATTGATCTAATGAGCGATGTGGCTGCGAGCCTGGTGTCCATTCTTCCGGAAGATGACGTCTTTCATGAGGTCTCGGCTGAGATTCCGGTCATGATTCGCATGATCAGGGAAGGGCGTCTTGGCAACAAAGGTAGAGAGGGTGGCTTCTATCGTATGGCCGACCCGGATGACAGTAACAGCAAGCAAACGCTGGATTTTGAAAGCTTTGAATATCGGGATTTCAACAACGAAAAGCCCGCTGTCGCGCTTGCAGCTGAGCTCTCAGGTGACTTCACGCTGCTGCTGGCGAACGACGAAGTTCACGGCAAGTATGCGTGGGAGATTTTGTCGCGCACGCTATGTTATGCGGCGAGTCTTGTCCCCGATGTGAATGAGTCGCTGGTTGCCGTCGATGACGCGATGAAGCTCGGCTATAACTGGCTGCAAGGACCGCTGGAAATGATCGACGCGATTGGCGTGGATAACTTCATCGCGCGACTGGAGAAAGAAGGTCGGGACGTTCCATCGTTCGTACGAACGGCAGCGGGCAAGAGTTTCTATCGCGTGGCCGGTGGTCATTTGCAATACCTGTCTGCCGATGGCTCTTACGTAAATCTTGAGCGCGCCGACGGAATTACTCGCTTCACCGAAACGAGGAAGACGCTCACTCCGATCATGAAGAATACGGTCGCGAGTTATTATGAATTACCTAACCGTCTCGGTCTTGTCGAGTGGCACAGCAAGGCCAACACGCTGGACGGTGAGTCGATGGACTTGCTTGAGCGGGCCGTCAGGCATGCGAGCGAAAATTTCCAGGGTCTGATCATCCACAACGACGCGCAGCATTTTTCCTGTGGTGTGAACCTCGAGGCTGTTCTTGGTTTTATCAGGAACACCGATTGGGATGGTCTTGATCAGTTCCTGGATCACTTCCAGAGGACTGTGCTCTCGATGCGCTACGCGCCGATTCCAGTTGTCGCGGCGCCGTCCGGTTTATCACTGGGTGGCGGATTCGAAGTTGTGTTGCATGCCGACAAAGTCGTGTTTCATGCCAATTCAGTAACAGGGCTGGTCGAATCGCTCGTTGGTGTCGTTCCGGGCGGCGGCGGCGTGAAGGAAACCCTGTACCGTTGGGTTGAGCGTGAAGGCGACGTAGGCAAGGGGGCGTGGCAGGCGTTTATGAATGTTGGCTACGGCAAGACGGCGAAATCACCGCTTGAAGCTGAACCGCTGGCGATGTTCCGCGAGGGTATCGACAGCTACGTCATGAACCGGGACCGGCTGTTGGATACGGCGATTAAAACCACCCTGGCCATGGTCGACGGTTACAAAGTTGTCAAAAGAGACCCACTCGCTATGGCGGGGCGAGATGCCTGCGGGGAGATGCGGGCCTGGCTTGAGAAGACCGCGGCCAAGGGGTACCTGAGCCCTCACGATGTCACGACCGGTGGTCAGATTGCGATGATAGTCACAGGTGGTGACGTCGATGCTGGCACGATCATGAGCGAAGAAGACATCTGTGGTCTTGAGCGAAAGGCCTTCCTGACGCTGGCCAAGACGCCCGAAACCAGAGCACGAATCGAACATATGCTGGGACACGGTAGTCCTTTAAGGAACTGATGAACCTTCAAATGGTCTTTAATAACGAAGTTTAATACAATGCGCAGCGTGCCGATTCGGCAATCACCAGAACAGTGAGGTAACAATGAGAAATTTAGTCGTAGCGATACTGCTTATCGCGATTCCATGCATATCCTCCGCCCAAGGCAGCAGGGCTAACAAATGGGAGGCATCGGTTTCCGGTGTATTCCAGGAGTCCAAAAGTATCGGTGGTCAAGGAAGCTCGTCGCTGGACGTAAGGTCGAATACAGGCTTCGGTATCAATTTTGCCTATAATTACAGTAGCAAACTGGCACTTGGATTGGATTTGGAATTCTTGAACCCGGGTTATTCCGCGGTACTGGTTGACGAAACCGGCTTGGAAGACGATGTCGTCATCAACCACAAGATTTCGCAGTTCAATGGTCGTCTCAAGGGCACCTACAATTTCATCGATAACCACTTTACGCCGTTTGTTGAAGCGGGTCTGGGTTGGAGCTATTTCGACTCAAATGTTGCGGATGGACCGCCCATTGTCGGTTGCTGGTGGCATCCGTGGTGGGGATATATTTGCGATGGCTATTACAGCACGTTCAGCGAAACGCAGTTCAGCTATGGCGCAGGGGCCGGTCTTCGCTACGAATTCATCGGCGGCTTGTTCATCAAGGCCAGTTATAACTACTGGGAACTGGATGGTATGGGCAGCGCAAGCGACTCGTCTTTTGAGGCGGGCCGGATTGAGATCGGTGGGCTCTTCTAAGAACTGTCTGCTATTTGACGAAAAAGGCGAGCATAGTGCTCGCCTTTTTTTGTCACTTAAGCAGTGACCTGCTAGTCGAGGGCCGGGATTTT
Source organism: Gammaproteobacteria bacterium (assembly GCA_009937445.1). Lineage (GTDB taxonomy): Bacteria > Pseudomonadota > Gammaproteobacteria > Steroidobacterales > Woeseiaceae > UBA1847. The sequence goes on from JAACFM010000039.1 coordinate 10,812, forward strand.
GATTTCCGGCTTGATCCAGGGCGCTTCGCAAACGGTTGCGGCGAGCTGTCCTACGGACGAGTCGATCACAAATTCAGTTCCGACCTCCGCGAATTCGACAGCGACATTCGCCCAGCCGATGTTCTTCTCGAGCCGCGGCGAATAGACGCAGCGTGTCACATGACCAATCTTTTCCCCGGCGCTTAAAATGCTCCAGAAGTGCTCGTTCGTACCTTCAATGGGGTCGCCAGCAATTTCGACTCCGATGAGACGGCGCTTCACACCTTCCGCCCTTATCTTGAGCAATGCATCTCTGCCAATGAAGTCCTCTTGGTCGAGACTCATGAACCGGTCCACGCCGATGACGAAAGGGCTGTCCTCTAAAGTAATGTCAGAAACATAAGAAAGCAGGCCGCCCTCGATGCTGCGGATCGTATTCGGCGCGGCCGGCTTGATGTTATACGGCTTGCCGGCCTCCATGATCCGTTCCCACAGCTGATCACCGTAACGTCGGTCATCAAGATAGATCTCAAAGCCGAGTTCCCCACTCCAGCCAGTACGAGAAATAACCAGCGGAACACCATCAAGTTCCGTGTGGGCAAGACGGTAATATTTCATGTCCAGCACCCAGTCACCGAAGAGGTCTCTGGCAACGTGCGGGGATTTCGGGCCCTGCAATTGCAACGGCGAAACATCGGGTTCGAATACCTCGACATCAAAACCACTGTGCACCGCCGCACCCTGTGCCCACATCAGAACGTCGCCGTCACCCGGTGACAACCAGAAGCGATCTTCTGCGACGCGCAGCATGACCGCGTCATTGACGATTCCACCATATTGATTCGTGAGCATCATGTACTGGCACTGGCCGACCTCACACTTGGACATGTCGCGCGGTGTCAGGATCTGTATGAAAGCAAACGCATCGGGGCCAGTGATCTCTATCTGGCGCTGACAGGTCACATCCCAAAGCGTGACATCGTTGACCAGGCTCCAGTACTCATCGACGGTGCTGGAGTAAGAGGTTGGCATATAGGTGTGGTTGTAAATCGTGAAGGATTTCGCACCGTATCGAAGCGTTGCGTCGAAGAAAGGCGATTTGTGAACTCGTGGTCCAAACGAAATTACGGGTGCAGCGTTATTGCTATTGTTTGTCGATGTCACGAAACTCTCCGCGATTCTTGTGGGTGGGCCATTTCGCGGGGAAGTCTACTGGACGTAAATTGAGCCAGCAATCTAATTTTCAGGCGGTGGAAAGTGGCCAGGCTGCGACAGAGCATAGAGGATGACCGATGGGCAGGCGCTTTTCCCCCGGTTGGCAAATTCCTGTCAATCCGAATATTCACGAATTGTCAATTGACGGGATCGGTCTATAACCAATTTGCTGGTGGAAATTCGCCAGCAAAGCGAAGGGAAGGAGGTGAAAAAATGTCCAATCTAAGCAAATACGAGCCTCGCAAGAGGTTTACTGCAGGAAACAGGACTACACCGCTCACCCATAGCATGGAGGAGTTCCTTGAGGACTTCCCACCACGCCGCTGGATGGAGCAGTTTGAGCCATTGGGGTGGCGATGGCCGATGGGTGTCGACTACGAGCGCAGTTTTCGCCTGGACGTTATCGACCACGACAACGAGCTCGTTGTCCTCGGTGAGCTACCCGGTGTCGATAAAGAAGACATCGCGGTCACGGTCATGGGTGATCGACTCATGATAGAGGCCGAGAGGAAGTTTGAGGAAAAGGACGAAGAGGAGACCTACTACCGTCATGAGGTTGGCTACGGCAAGTTGATGAGGATTATCGCATTGCCCGTAAAAGTGGATTCTGAAAAGATCCATGCTGAACTCAAGGACGGGTTCCTCGAAGTCAAGTTGCCCAAACTTGAGGTAGCTGAACGTCACACTATTAAAGTCGCCTAGCGACGCGCCAGTGTGAGGTTACCGGGACGGCCTGTGCCGTCCCGGTTTTTTATTGCGCCAGTGATTCACGACTCTGGCGCCAAGCAACACGGTAAGGATTGCCGCGTAGAGCGCCGGTTCGGCGACGTCCTTTTTCACCTGCCACCAGTAATGCCAGACGCCCAGAAACCCGACGGCATACGCGGCATAGTGCAGTTTCTGCCAATTGCGCCCCATGCGGCGTCTTATGGCAGTGACTGAGGTGACTGCCATTGCGGTCAGCAACAATACTGCAATGAAACCAAGCGTAATGAACGGTCGTTCCGTCAGGTCCTCAATAATGTCGTCAACGCGCATCTCGCGATCCAGGACGAACCAGGTGACGAAGTGCATGAAGGCATAAAAGAATGTAAACAGACCGAGCATACGGCGGAACCGGGATAGCCAGTTCCAGCCGGTCATGCGCCTCAATGGTGTGACCGCAAGGGCGATCATGATGAAGCGCAGTGCCCAGTTGCCGAATCTGTCAAGAATTGCTTCAATCGGATTGGCACCGAGTCCGCCCGTGATTCCAAAGGCATCGCCAACCACGAGGACTGCTGGTAGCAGGCAGATCAAGAAGATAATCGGTTTCCAGACGAACCGAATTTGTTGCAGGGTGTTCACGGGCTGCTAGAAATTTCGACGAAGATTAAGGTCTTTGTAGAGGTGAGCAACCTCATCGCCGTAGCCGTTGAACATGAGTGTTTCCTGCTTGCTGGCGAATATGCTGCCACCGATACGGCGTTCGCGTGCCTGGCTCCAGCGCGGATGATTCACACCTGGGTTCACATTTGCATAGAAGCCGTACTCATTTGGGGCGGCCATGTTCCAGCTTGTCTTCGGACGCGTTGATGAGAAATGGATCTTGACGATGCTCTTGATTCCCTTGAACCCGTATTTCCAGGGTACGACCAGACGAATCGGTGCGCCGTTCTGGTTTGGAATCACCTTGCCGTATATACCGACCGCAAGAATGGGCAGGGGATTCGTCGCCTCAGCGATGGTAAGCCCTTCACGATAGGGCCAGTCCAGTGACCTCCCGCGCAACCCGGGCATTTGAGCGCGGTCATTCAGTGTTTCGAAAGCAACGTATTGTGCTTTCGATGTGGGTTGAAAATGCTTGACGACGTCGGCGAGTGAAATGCCCACCCAGGGTATGACCATGGACCAGGCCTCAACGCAGCGCATGCGATAAATGCGTTCTTCCAGATCAAACGGCTGCATGAAGTCGTCGAAGTCAAACGTGCCTGTCTTTTCTGCATGTCCGGAAATCTCGATCGTCCAGGGCCGCGGTTTGAAATCCTCGGCATTAACAACCGGGTCTTCCTTACGCAGACCGAACTCATAGAAATTGTTATAGGTGGAGATGTCCTCGAAGCTGTTCGGTGCTTCGTCGGTGCTGTAGGCGCTCTTTGAGACCCCGGGCAGTGTCGCTAGTCGAGAATCGGGAACGATCGCACTGAGTGCACTCGGTGCAATCAAGGAGCCACCGGCAATAGCACCGGCTCGAATAAAGTCGCGGCGATTGAGGTAGTTCGACTCGCTCGTGATTTCCGAGGGGCGAATCAGGTTGCTTTTCTTTCTCAACGTTGTCTCCAAAAGAGTATTTGCTTAGTAGACCAGTTCTAACGCGACTTTATTGCAAGAAAATTGATCCCGCGCAGTGCAGAATCGATGAACCGGCCCTTCGAACGATGCGGTAGGCGCTATTGCCTATCTGTGATGATTGTAAGGTCTAAAATCCTTAAAAGACTCGAAAATCGTAAAAACCGACGTCTATTGAGCTGGGGTTGGTCGCGCCAGCTGAGTTTCTATTTTTTATTGATAATTGCAATATAACGACATTTATACACATTTTATTAAAAATTCCCCTTATATTGGCTATTTTACGCGATTTTACGCTCAATGAGGCGCGGTTTTATTTTTTCTTCTAAATCGACTGCCGAAGAAAGCCGGCAGAATTATCAGAAATGTTGTCATAAAAGTCGATAAAATGATCGAAAGAGTATATAAAAAACGTGAAAATCTTCTAAACGCACACTATTAAAGTAATTATCGGATTCTCGAAATGACTGCATTAGTCAATACTCAATACTATTTTTTTCTGAATATAAAGGTATTTAAGATCACTTTTACCGATTTTAAGATCTTTTATCTGATAACCAGTCGATGATTAGCCGGTTGACGTCGTCCGGCCGCTCTTGTTGTGTCCAGTGCCCGCAGGGTTCGAGCATTTCCACGGTCAGGTCCAAAACCAGCGGCTGCATCGCTTCAATCTGTTCTGGCGCGATAATCACGTCATCGATGGCGCCGATAAACAGTGTCGGGATTCTGATGACCTGATCAACGCCCTCCAGCGCCTCCCAGTTTCGTGTGAAGTTGCGGTACCAGTTGATCGGATTTGTGAATCCCGCACGGCTGAAAGCCTCGACGTAGTATGCCCGTTCGTCGTTGCTCAGAAGTGGTTCCCCTCCGGACTCCTTCCTCGCCATCGCTTTCAACAGGCTCGGCGCCTTCATTTGTGGTGGAAGAAGATCAAACTCTGCCCGTGCAATCTGGTTCTTGCGCATCATCACGTCGAAGAAGTGCTGCGGGTCTCGGCCGAAGGATTTGTCGGCCTCGTCCGAGTCATTGAAGTTAACGATGTAGAAGTCGTCGCCAAATTTTTTCCGCATGAGCTCGACAGGATCAATTGGCGAACGCGGAAGATGAGGAATGTTCAGAATGATCAGCTGCTCGATCTTCTCTGGTCGCAGCATTGCCATTTGCCAGAGAACGATTGCACCCCAGTCGTGCCCGACGAAAATAGCGCGCTCGAGACCCAGCGCATCCAGCAGACCTTCCAGGTCCTTAATCAGTTCGGCCGCCGCATAATGTTCAACACCCTCCGGCCCATCCGTTTGGCCGTAGCCCCGCATGTCAGGTGCGATAGCACGGAATCCGGCATCCGCCAGCGCAGAAATCTGGTGACGCCATGAAAATGCGAGTTCTGGAAAACCATGCACCATAATGACTGCCGGCCCATGGCCTTGCTCGTAGACAGCCATGCGAATGCCGTTCGATTGTACAAAATGCGGCTTTGGAAGCATGTCTGCATTTGACAGCAAAGCGTGCGGGATCGCAAAGTGAGTGCATCCGACAAAGAAGCGGGGCCCGACGATGACTCAGCGCTTGATCATCTCGCTGATACACATCATTACCAACACGTTTTTTCGACGCATCGATGTGGTTGGCGAAGAGAATATCCCGTCTGACGGTCCGGTGATATTCGCTGGCAATCATCCCAATGCGCTTATGGATGGTTGGCTGCTAACGGCTCGTTGCGGACGCTGGCCGCTGCACTTCATGGCCAACGCCAAACTTTGGAAATACCGCCTGCTTGGGAAAATGCTTGATGCAACAGGTGCCGTTCCTGTTTATCGCAGGGAAGAGCACGACGGTGATGTGGACAACAGCGAGGCATTCGACAAGCTTTACGAGGTCATCGAAGCTGGCAATTGCATGGGGGTTTTTCCGGAAGGCGTCAGCCATACTGAGTCGCAGCTTTCGAAATTGAAGACAGGCGCCGCACGCATCGCTTTATCCGTGGCAGCCCGGCGCACAGTGGCCGTGACAATTATTCCTTGTGGCCTCAACTATATTCATCGCCACCGGTTTCGCAGCCAGGTTCTGATCGAGTTTGGCGAGCCGATCCTTATCGATGATGCGTGGCTAGCGAAGTTTTCCGACGATGAGAGAGATACCGTTCGGCAACTCACTGATTATCTCGCGGACGCACTAACGGCTGTTACGCTCAACGCGCCTGACTGGAGCACGTTAAGATTTATCCAGGCGGCAAGGCGCTTATACAAACCGGCGACGGCGCATCTCTCACCCGGCGAGTACATCGAGCTGAACAGGCGTTTTGTCGAAACCTACATCAGCAATAGCAAAGAACCCGAGATGGTTGAGTTTCGTAACGACGTTGACGACTATCAGTCGCGGCTGGACGCGCTGGGACTCAAAGACTACCAACTGCGGAAAAAAGTATCGGTCGCCAAGGCATTCAGACGACTCATGGTGCGGTCATTTTCAATGATGCTGCTTTTTCCCGTTGCCATACCGGGTGTGTTGCTGCATTTGCCGGTCGCGTGGGTTGCTGCGGTTGTGGGTGAGCGCTTCAGTTACGAGCAGGATGATATTGCGACGTTGAAAGTTTTCGCGACGATTACGCTGTTACCCATACTTTATCTTGTCGCGGCATTCCTGATCGGTAATTACTTTGGCACTGCGTGGGCCATCATTGCTGTCCTGGGTTTGACGATCAGTTTCTCCGCATCAAATTGGGTCATTGAGGCGCAGGCGACATTATTAACGTCAATGGTATCGATTCTGCGGCGCACTCGTTTGCGAGCAGAAATAGAAAACCTGCAGGCCAGGCGTCTCACGCTGGTCGAGCAAGTCAGAGCGTTAGCAGACCGGTTTTCTGACCCGGGCAAGCCGCGACTGTTTTCGAATCAGGACTTCTCAACGACCGGCGTTATACAATCCGACGAATGACTGCATCTAACGAATACTGTTGTGATTTTGCGGGCAACTACGATTTGTCGAAGCTGCCCGAGATCAAAAAGCTGGAGCAGTTGGCGCTGGGTTGTGACTACGGGGGAACGAGTTGGACAACACGGCAACAGGTTGATGCCATCGTATCGTCACTTGCGCTCAGTTCAGAGAGTTGCTTGCTGGATATCGGGTCGGGATCAGGTTGGCCCGGTTTGTTATTGGCTAAGCTGTCGCGGTGCAACGCGACATTGCTGGATATACCGCTGAACGCATTGCGGCAGGCGGTCGAGCGTGCAGCCGCAGACCAAATGACGGATCGGGTGCAGATCGTTTCCGGCAGCGGAACCTTATTGCCATTCGCTGCACAGTCCTTTGATCGAATCAGTCATTCGGATGTTCTTTGTTGTCTGGCCGAGAAATTCGAGATGCTGCAGGAAGCCCGACGCGTTGCGAAACCGGGTGCCCGGATGCATTTCTCCGTCATTTTTCCAGCCGACAATCTGCCTGCGACAGAGTATGAGCAAGTATTGAAAACGGGGCCGCCGTTTGTCGGTCTTGATGGCAACTACCCGGACTTGTTGCGAGCGTCCGGATGGAAAGTAGAGGACTGTCAGGACGTAACTGAGGAATACAAACAGAGCTTGCAGCGATTGGTCGGCGGTATTCACGAGAATGTTGACGAATTGTCAGAGTTGCTGGGGTCGGAAGACGTGGTTTCGAAACGCAAACACCGCGAAGATCAAATTGCGCTTATCGTGAGCGGTTCAATGCGACGTGACGCCTACCTCGTGATCGCGAACTAGAGCAGGAGAGCATAATGAGAAATTACATAACTGCAGTTGCGGATTCCTCAATAAGGGTTAGCAAACCATGAATCTTGATCTCGTATATCCCATGGCGGCGATGGTGCTGCTGACGTTCCTTGTGCTTGTGAAAATGTTCCGCGCTCGTGTTCGCGCCGTGAAGACAGGTGAGGCTGACGCTAGCTACTACAAGACTTATCAGGAAGGTGGTGAACCTCGCGAAGCCGCACAAGTATCCCGACACCTCATCAATCTGTTCGAATCGCCAACGTTGTTCTACGCAGCCTGCATCGCAGGTATGGTCACCGGACAAAACGCAGGCGTATTAATTGTGCTGGCCTGGGCTTACGTCGCGCTGCGCATTATTCACGCCTACATCCACACTGGTAGTAACAAGCTACAGCCCCGGGTCGGAGCGTACTTCACGAGCTGGCTTGTACTGCTTGGCATGTGGGGGGTATTGGTCTTCGGGGTGGCGACAGGTCAATGAACGAAGAGTGGCGCGACAGACTTCTGGCGCTGCGGGCCGAACTGCAGAGCGTCGCCAAAACCGGCGATGCATCCGCAGCGATTGTTGAACTGGATCAAACCACGGTCGGCCGTTTATCCAGAATGGATGCCCTGCAGGCGCAAGCGATGGCGAAGGCATCCGGTAACAGGCGGCAGGCCACATTGATAAAGATTACGGCGGCACTGAAGCGAATTGACGACGGTGACTACGGATGTTGCTTTGAATGCGACGAACCGATTAACCCAAAGCGCCTCGAGTTCGATCCTACGGCTATTCACTGTATTGAGTGCGCGAGCAAAGGCGAGATGTCGTGAACAGACGTCATTTCTTGCAGCAAACGAGCGCAATGGCGGCACTTGCTGCGAGCGGTTGTTCGTCACCGGTCGATTCAACGGTGAAGCTGCAAGATACTGCTACAAAACGTCTTGGCGATTTAATCAACAAGGAAATGCTTGCTCGCCATATCCCCGGACTAACAGCCTGCCTGATTAGCCGCAGCGATGTGCTATGGCAACAGAGTTTCGGTTTCGCCGATCTTGATGCCCAAACGCCCATGTCCGCTGATCATGTGCAAAACATCGCTTCCATCTCGAAGACGTTTGTGACGGTCGCTGCAATGCAGCAAGTGCAAGCGGGCAAACTAAACCTCGACGATGATGTTAACGAGTATTTGCCGTACTCGATTCGTAATCCTCATCATCCGGATGTGCCCGTTACACCCCGCATGCTCATGCACCACACATCCGCTTTGCGAGATGGCCCGGTGTATGCGAACTACTATCGCTGCGGTGATCCCTCGATGTCGCTGGGCGAGTGGATAAAGGACTATTTCTCGATCGACGGTAGATTTTACAGTGCCGATGAGAACTTTCACGCCTGGCAACCCGGCGAGCGTTACGATTACTGCAACACCTCGTTCGGTCTGCTGGGGCACCTCGTCGAACAGGTGTCGGGACAAAGTCTGCCGGATTATTGTGAAGAACGGCTGTTCGCGCCGCTCGGCATGTCGAACACTGCCTGGATGGTCGCTGCTGTTGACGACCGGCCGACCACGACACCGTATACCTGGGTTGAGCAGCAAACGGCCCGAGGCCCGTCCTGGGGTGGCGTGCCGCTCGGGGTCATAGCCGCAGATGGGCCTACGTTGATGCAGCCGCTGGAGGATGGCTACGTCGCCAATTGTCTCTACAACCACCCGAATTACCCGGACGGATTCTTGCGCACCTCGCTGAACGATCTCCGCCTTTGGGCGGGCCTGTGGCTGGGCGATGGTTCCGCAGACGGATTGCAGATACTGCAGCCGGAAACGACGCAGCAGATGTTCACCGGCCGCCGCTTGAGCGAATCGTATGACGGACGACAAGGACTAACGTGGCACAGAGACAGCGAACTCGACGGTGAATTCGCCTGGGGACACGATGGCAGCGACCCGGGCGTGAGTACGAGTCTCAAGCTTATTCGCGAACGTGGCCTGGCGGCGATCGTAATGACAAACACCAATGGTGTATCGCCGTCCGACTTTGCCAACGAAATACTGCGTGAAGCGCTGCAAGCGATCTAAATTGGCGGAAAACCCGCAGACTCACGATGATTTCGAGTTTTCGCTTGTGTTTTAGGCCCTTGGGCGCTAATTTCTCCCGCAAGACGTTGATGGGGACGAGTACGCAGCCCGATCAGGCCAAAGCGACCGGAGGACAGTGTGAGCTCCGGGCCTGAAACTGCCGAATATCACCCCGGAGTTGCCGCCTGAAAAGCATCGCTGATTAAGGCTGGACGATTGGCTCTCGTGACGAGCGACGGGTCTTCTGATCCATGAGGTGGCCAATGTGGCCATGAAGCCGGGTGGTACCGCGAATTTTCGCCCCGGGTGCACGCTGTGCACCCGGGGCTTTTTAGTATTGGAGTGGGTGTTTTGTCATTTAAAGAAGTTCAGGGACGCTATAACGGGCCGGATCTCGAAACGGAGGTCCTGGAGTTTTGGCGTGAGCACGACGTTTTTCAAAAAACACTGGATCAGACAGAAGGTGGACCGCAGTTCAGCTTTAATGAAGGGCCGCCGACAGCGAATGGCAAGCCGGGAATTCACCACGTTCTGGCGCGCAGTTTTAAAGATATTTTCCCGCGCTACAAGACGATGCAGGGCTATCACGTACCTAGAAAAGCCGGCTGGGATACGCACGGCCTTCCGGTGGAACATGAAGTCGAAAAACTCCTGAAAAAGCAGGGCAAGATCGAGAGCTACGACAAAGCAGAGATCGAAGCGACTGTTGGTGTCGCTGAATTCACGCGACTCTGCCGTGAGTCGGTCATGACGTATATCTCCGACTGGGAGAAGATGACTGAACGCATGGGGTTCTGGGTCAATCTCGATGAGGCGTATTACACGCTGAATAATTCCTACATCGAGTCCGTCTGGCACCTGTTGCGCGATATCTGGGACAAGGATCTGATTTACAAGGGTTACAAAGTCGTTCCCTACGATCCACGAATCGGCGCAACATTGTCATCGCATGAACTGGCGCAAGGCTACAAGGATGTCGAAGATCCTTCGATCACTGTGCGTTTCAAGATGCAGGGCGAAGACCAAACCTATTTCCTGGTCTGGACGACGACGCCCTGGACACTGCCATCGAATCTCGCGCTCGCGGTGGGTGAGGAAATCGACTACAGCTATTGCGAATCGGACGGCCAGACACTGATCGTTGCCGAGGCTTTGCGAGAAGCGGTTTTCCGCGATATCGAGCATACGGTCACAAAGACGGTCAAGGGCACAAAACTCGTCGGCAGGCGATACGAACAACTCTTCGATTACATTGCGGTCGACGCGCCCAATGCCTTTCAGGTGTTTGCCGCTGACTTCGTCAGTACAGACAGTGGTACCGGCATCGTGCATACGGCGCCGGCCTACGGCGTTGACGATCTGGCGCTGGGTCAGGCGAATGATTTGCCGGTCATCCATGGCGTTGGACTCGACGGCAATTTCATCGACGATGTTGAGCCGGTCAAGGGGATGTTTTTCAAGGACGCGGATAAACCGCTGATCCGAATTTTGAAGGATCGTGGCCTGATGTTCCGGTCTGAGCGCTACCTGCACAGCTATCCTTTCGGCTGGCGCACGGGCGATCCGATTCTTTATTACGCGAAAAACGCCTGGTACATCCGAACGTCGAAATTCCGCGAGCGTATGACGGAGCTGAACCAGACGATTAACTGGGTGCCGGACCACATCAAAGACGGTCGCTTCGGCAACTGGCTGGAAAACAACGTCGACTGGGCATTGTCGCGTGAGCGTTTCTGGGGCACACCGTTGCCTGTCTGGGCGACCGAAGACGGCGATTTTCACTGCGTCGGTTCCGTTGCCGAACTCGAAGAGCTAACGGGCCGCGAACTCAGTGAGCTGGACCTGCACCGTCCTGCCGTCGACGACATTACCTTCGAGAAAGATGGCAAGACCTGGCAGCGGGTTCCGGAAGTCATTGATTGCTGGTTTGACTCTGGCGCGATGTCATACGCACAGTGGCACTATCCGTTCGAGAATCAGGATAAGTTCGAGAAGCATTTTCCCGCGGACTATATCTGTGAGGCGATCGATCAGACACGCGGCTGGTTTTATACGCTGCATGCAATTTCGACACTGGTCTCGGATAGCGTTGCGTATAAAAACTGCATCTGCCTGAACCTTATCGTCGATAAAGACGGCAAGAAAATGTCGAAGTCCGTCGGCAACATCATCAACCCGTATGATGTCTTCGACACGGTGGGTGCAGATGCGCTGCGCTGGTATTTCCTTGCACGCCTGTCACCGGATGTTCCGAAGCGCGTGTCGGTCGAGATCGTTGCGGACGTTGCGAGTTCGTTTATCAACACGTTTTGGAATACTTACGGATTTTTCGTGCTGTACGCGCGCCTCGATAACGTCGACCTTAATCGCTATATCGCTGTAAATGATCGCCCTGAGATCGATCGATGGGCGCTGGCGCTGCTGCACAAAACAATCACGACGGTCACCGAGTCTCTGGACAACTACGATGCGAAGTCGGCAGGTGAAGCGCTGGAGTCCTTCGTTGATCAGCTCAGCAACTGGTACGTGCGACGTAATCGCCGGAGATTCTGGAAGTCGACCGATGCGGAAGATACCCAGGCCGCTTATCTGACGTTGTACGAATGCTTAACGGCAGCACACAAGCTCATGGCACCGTTCGCACCGTTTCTGGCAGAAAATGTCTATCAGAACCTGGTGAGAAGTGTGGATGTTGATGCGCCCGAATCGGTGCATATGACGACATGGCCAGTTGCGGACGCTGCCTGGCAAAACGATGACCTGCTGTTCGATATCGATGTGGTTCAAAAGGTGGTGGGCCTTGGCCGTGCAGCACGCGGTAAATCCGGTGTTCGTACCAGACAACCGATCTCACGATTACTGGTTCGCGCGCCGAACGATGC
>JAACFM010000040.1 GCA_009937445.1 Gammaproteobacteria bacterium
CGAGTACTAATTTTCCGATCTTGATTCTGGCTCTGTATTGGTCGCGACTTACAAAACGCGGCGCGCTGGCGGGCGGATCCGCCGGGCTTTTGTCTGCGCTTCTTCTGCTCGTCGTCGGGCCAACAATTTGGGTTCAGCTTTTGGGGAATGACGCACCATTATTTCCAACCGACTATTCGACCCTGATTTCTACACCAATCGCATTTGTTTTCGCGTACTTGTTTTCAGTTTCTGGAAAATCGTCCGCCGCATTGGCGAACAGCGAGATAGATAATTGAAAGACAATCCAGATCTCGATGGACGTTTGGCCGTAGTAACCGGTGGGGCTAGCGGGATCGGTCTTGCGTGCGTTCGAAAATTCATTGGTTGCGGCGCAGAGGTAATCGTTATCGATCGCAGCGAGGACTCTTCGGAGATTCTCGAAGACATTGGTGTTGATGTGCATGTCGCGGATATTTCTGATGCTGAGCTCGTGGCGAGCTTGGGGCAGAAAATCAGGACTGACAGGCGTGTTCCCGACATTCTCGTCACCTGCGCGGGAAACTTGCAACGGACGCTTCCCCCGGATGAATTGAGCTGGCCGGACTGGGATCGGATTATTCGAATTCATCTCCGCGGCACCTATGCGTGCTGCAAGACATTCGGAACAATGATGGCAGAGAAGGGCGAGGGATCGATTGTGACAGTATCGTCCGTTATGGGATTGAGGTCGGGCCCCTTACACGCCTATGGACCTGCGAAAGCGGGAATTATCCATTTGACGAAAACGCTGGCTGCTGAATGGGGATTGAACGGCGTGCGAGTAAACGCCGTTGCGCCTGGTTTTACTCGAACGCCCGCAGTTGAAAAGGGCTTGGATGACGGAACGATTGATATGAGTTTGGTCGCAGAAAACACGACAATGAAGCGGTTTGTTGAGCCATCCGAAATAGCCGACGCGATCAATTTCCTCGTTGGGCCTGCAGCGACCGCAGTAACCGGAGTGGTCCTGCCCGTTGACGCGGGATACATGGTGGCTTCCGACTGGGGCGTATTCGGTGGGCCGCGCAACTGAGCTTAGGTGGAACATATGTAAATCCATCGGACTGCAAACTGATAGACACAGGTCTGGGTCGCCTCCGAATAATTGCGCCGACGCATTCAATAATGGATCGACTCATCGCTGCAGCTGCATGGAATGAGCCCCAGTCGCTTGAGCAAGCGCTGCTCGTTGCCGAGTCACAGGCCGGAAATATCGATTGGACTGCGATCGACGAATGGGTTATTCGCGAGGGAATCAGCGGCGACAAAGAGGTCATTGAGTTCTACAAAAGAATCGGTCGAAGTTGCCCCTAGGTTGACGCCCGCCGTCCGAAGGCAGGAGTCATTCTGAATGCGTCAGGCGGACATTTGGGTATCACGAATTTTGTCCCATTAAGTCTGAGCTCACACAATCAAAACAACGGCTTACTGCCGCAGCCACATAATTCTATGGGACAAGTGCGCCTTGTAAGCTCATGACTTAGAAGGCAAAAACGGAATTAGGCAAACTGGCTTCGAACCAGGTGGTCGGGAGTTCGAATCTCTCCGGGCGCGCCAAATGACAAAGAGATTTTTCGATCAGACGTTCATACGGGGTCCGGCCCTGCAATGCCCCGTGAGGACGATGATAGTTGTAGTAGTCCTCCCATTCACGCAGTTTCTCATTGAACAGGTGGATACTGTCCGAGATGCCATTCTGATCGAGCATCTGGTAGAACTCCTGCTCGTCGATCCGGTGTGATCGCTCGACCTTGCCATTCAGGTGAGGCGATGCTGGTCTGATGTAGACATGCCGGATATCCAGTGACTCTGCATGCCAATGGAAATGAGACTGGAACTCAGCGCCATTGTCCGTTTGCAGCGCAAGGATCCGGAACGGGAGACGCTTTCGAACCTCATTCAGGAACCGAATGGCCGTGCGCTGATTGCACCGATCGTAAACTTTCAGAATCCGGATCCGCGTGCAATCGTCGATGGCGGTGAATTGGTAAAGCCGATTACGCGTTCCAGGAATACGCTCGAGGAACTTTACGTCCATTTGCAAGCGGTGGCCGGGCTGCGCTTTCTCGTAGCGCTTCCAGCGCTTCTTGTGCGGCCGATGCTTTTGATTGGCCGGTAGCCGGCCCATGTCGTGCTTGACCAGGATGCGATGCACCGAGGAACGCGCAATCTCCACCTGGTGAAAGCGCTGTAGGTAGGCAGCGATTCTATAGGCGCCAAAGTGATAGTTCTGCCGCAGGTACAGTATTTTGCGGATAACCGCCGGAGATGTGGCTCTGGGCGAGCGGTGCGGCACCCTGGACCGATCGGCAAGACCTGCTTCGCCGTGTTCCTTATAGCGCTTCTTCCAGCGGTAGAAAGCGGTCCGTGATATCCCGAAGTATCGGCAGGTCTGGGCGACGTATCGAGGCTCTTCCTCGGCATGTTTGAGGATTCTCAGCCGCCAGGCCACGAGTCTTGCTTGTTCTGCTTTTGTCATGCCGCTCTCCCTCAAAAGGATCTAGAGTAAAGAGCTGAATGTGTCACGCATCTATTGGGATTTCACAAGTTCAGCTTATTGCCGCCAACATCGATGTCCTTTTTGTAGTGACATCGTGTAACGAGGAGTTCAAGTAGTCCCGCCTTGAACGGTACCTCGCCCTGGCAATAGAGGCGGGTGTAATTCCGGTGATCGTGCTGACCAAAATTGACCTGTCAGACGATTCTGATTCCTACGCGGAGCGAGCGCGAAGCGTCCAGCCGGGGTTGTCGGTGGAATCGGTCAATGCTCTGGATAGAAGCACATTCGATGGCGTCACAGCGTGGATCGAGCGCGGCAGCACTGTCGCGTTGGTTGGATCATCAGGCGTTGGGAAGTCTACGCTTCTCAATACGCTGGCAGAAACGAACATTGCCGCGACGGGCGAGATTCGTGACGACGATAAAAAGGGACGCCATACAACGAGCCATCGTGCGCTGCATCGACTTCCCGGCGGTGGACTGTTGATAGACGTTCCGGGCATTAGAGAGTTGAAGGTAGCCGAAGTGGAGGGGGCATTGGCTACCGTATTCGATGACATTGAAGCTATGGCATTGAATTGCAGGTTTACAGATTGCCTTCATGAGGCCGAGCCGGGTTGTGCGGTCCTCAACGCTGTCGATAGTGGAGACATACCAGCGCGTCGCCTGCAGAACTACCTGAAGCTGTTACGCGAGAACGAACGCAACAGCGCTTCGCTCGCTGAGAAGCGTTCACGGGGCCGGGCTTTTGCCAAGCATGTCAAGCAAGCAAAAGCGCAGAAGCAAGACCAGGGATCGGGGAACTGAACGGCCGTTTGCGAAAATACGCTAGACTGGCAACTAACCTGCAATTTTTAGAAAGGAACCTGCTGTGACGAGTGGCGGTGTAGCGATAATCACGGGCAGTAGCAGGGGCATAGGTGCGGCGACCGCCAAGTTGTTAGCGAGCGCAAACTACTGCGTCTGTTTAAATTTCCTGTCCGATGACGTTGCGGCAAATTCTTTAGTGAGTGCATTGACAGCTTCTGGGTCGACAGCGATTGCGGTTCAAGCAGATGTCAGCAAAGAAAGTGACGTCGTTCGCCTATTCAAGACTGTTGATGAACAATTGGGTACCGTTACAGCGCTCGTCAATAATGCAGGGATAGTTCGGTCGCAAATGCGAGTCGAGGATATGGACGCGAGCCGTATTAACGAAATTCTTAGAACCAATGTAACCGGCGCTTTTCTCTGTTGTCGAGAAGCGGTAAAAAGGATGTCTGTTGCGCACGGGGGGCAAGGCGGGTCAATCGTAAATATTTCCTCGGCAGCCTCACGTACCGGGGCGCCCGGGGAGTACGTCGACTATGCGGCATCCAAAGGCGCTATCGACACTTTGACTAGAGGGCTATCGTTAGAAGTTGCCGCAGAAGGCATTCGGGTCAACTGTGTGAGGCCGGGATTTATATATACGGAAATGCATGCCGCTGGTGGTGAACCCGACCGCGTGGATCGTCTTGCTGATTCGATTCCTATGAAGCGCGGTGGCAAACCGATGGAGGTCGCTAGTTCGATATTGTGGCTTTTGTCAGACGAAGCATCATACATAACCGGGACGTTTATTGAGGCGTCGGGCGGCAGGTAAGTACCCGGCACCAGCCCTTCGCCGGCTGATTCCGCCACGCGGCAGACATGGCGAGAATCAGATTTCAATCCAGCGGTATTTTTGCCCCGTTACACGGAAGGGCCCGAATTCCCTGGTTACGTTGTCCTTTCGGTTCGTGACGGGATCAGTCGCGTCAAAATCGACTTCGGGAAAGACTTCGGAACGAAAGACTTCGTTGCCGTTCTCCGAGATGACGAAATAGAGATCAGGCTTGCGTTCGCCGATGGAGTCGATGGAAAGAATGTCCGCTGCCGAAAACAGGAATTCAGCGGTGCCGTCCTCGCTGAGAGTGGTCGAGCCCAGTTTGTCATCGAGCAGGCGGTCTTGATCAAGCAGCGTTACTTTGTATGCAGACCCGGTAAATGGACGGCCTTCGGCATTCTCGAAGCGAGCAATAACTTTGAAGAGATCGGCAGGCATGATATTTCGATAGCTCCTGTGTGAAGTAGTTTATTCCATATCAAGATTCGTGCGGGCGTGAACCTGTAGATGTTAGCCTATGCCAATCGGTCAACGCTCGACACTCGGCCTCGCGGCCGCGAATCACACGCTCGCCTGTCATTGGTCCCTTTGTCTCGGTGACGATCGTATTCTGACCTTCCTGGTGATCATCGTTGTAGAAGTACACGACGACCCAATCATCTGTTCGTCCGAGCTCGTGCGCCCTGGCTGTGTTGGAGAACAATGCCGTGAAGTGCCATTTCCCACGATCGGTATGCAGGATGGGCAACCATTCGAGTCCTTCAGGATTGAAACGTTTCGGTGCGATCTTCGGTAATTTTCCGGCGGCCACGCCGTTTCGGTACTCCCGATCGACATCAAGCAGCGTTTCTACCGGAGGCGCCACTTGCGGTACTTGGGGCCGGCTGCGACTACGGCCGAGCAGTGCCGCAAGGCTAGCCTGAATTGCAGCTGCGCGCCGGGCGCCAATTCCTGGAACGGTGCTGAGCCGACCGTCGTGTGCGGCAACCTCCAGCGCCTCTAGCGTATCAACATGTAGTGCATCATTAATGGCATGAGCGAGCTTCGGTCCTATTCCCGGCACCGTTCTGAACAGATTCTCCGGCGGTGTCTCACCACGAAGTCGGTCAAGCTGCGCTAGCCTGCCTGTCCTGGCGATTTCATCAATGGATGCGGCCAGCCCCTGACCAATCGCTGGAAGCGCGATCAATCCCGCGACGCCCTCGTCACGCAGAATGTCGCGAGCGTCCTCTTTTAGGGACTCAAGCGTCTGAGCTGCCCGCATGTAGGCATTGATGCGGAAAGGGTTCGCCGCCTGTTGCCGTAGCACCTCCGCACATTTGCGGAATATGCTGGCAGTTTCCAAATTAAAGCGTGCGCTATTCATGTTGCGAGTCCGTAATTCTTCCTCTAATAATTCTCCGACTCTGTGGCGCCATCCTTTGCATCGACAAGCAGGATCCGGCATTTCAACCGAGCAAGCTCGCTATAGAACGGCCGCCCTTTGAAATAGGACGGCGCGATAAGGAGGTCCGATTCCGACCTGACAAGCTCATGTATTCTCGTCGCCTCGTGTTCGGCAAGAATTTCAAATGCCAGCTGTATTTCGGAATCCGTGGCGAGTTGTTGTAAGCGAACCTGTGTGCGCATAACCGCATCTCTGTCAACTTCTTCGGCACGTTGCAGGGTGAATTTCATGCTGCCGCCACTAGAGCGATTGACCTCCTCTGTAAACGGCAGGCTTGCCGCCCGACGCCACCTATCATCACGAACAAAGACAGTGATCAGTTCTGTACGTTCGCCTGACATTTGTTCCATTGCCGTACGCCAGAGAGCTTGCAACGAACTTGCCTCGGTTACTGCCAACATGACGCGGCTCGTATTACTAGTGTCCTTTATCATCACCGACGCCTTCGGAAAACTGCTTCCGTCTGCTTGCGAACTGGATCAATTTGTCTTCTACCAATCGGTTGAGCGTATCCACCGGAAATTCGCCATCTTTGTCACGCTCCCCGGCCGTCATGCCCGTTAGTGCGGCAACGGCTTCATCGATGGTTTGCACTGCATAGACGCTGAACAAGTTATTTTGAACGGCTTCGACAACAGCTTCGCTCAGCATCAGGTGCTTGATGTTGTCGCGCGGAATGATGGCCGCGTGAGACCCGTCAAGGCCGCGTTCTATGCAAACCGCGAAGAACCCCTCGATTTTTTCATTAATGCCGCCGACCGCCTGCACACGGCCCAGCTGATTGACCGAACCGGTGACCGCGATATTTTGTCGAATCGGTACACCTGATATTGAAGACAGCAGGGCGCAAAGCTCGCCAACCGAAGCGCTGTCACCCTCCACACCGCCGTATGATTGCTCGAACACGACGCTACCGTGCAGCGACAACGGCACATCAGGGGCGTAACGTGCTGCAAGCGCCGCCGAAAGAATCATCATGCCCTTCGAATGGATCGCGCCACCCAGCTTTACTTCGCGTTCAATATCGACGACATCGCCCTTACCAACCCGGGTTGTGGCGGTAATTCTGACAGGGTGCCCAAACCGGTATTCCCCCAGATCGGTCACGGATAGTCCGTTCACTTGTCCAACGCATTCGCCTGTTGTATCAATAAGCAGCGTCTCTCTCTTTATTGCGTCAATAATTTTTTTCTGGATTCGGTCTTGTCGATTATCCCGCTGCTGAATGGCCTCGATAACATCTTCAATTGCCACCTGATCGGCGCCGCGCCTTCTGGCCCAGTAGTCGGCTTGCACTAACAGGTCATCCAGTGAGCGCATATGCATTGAGAGACGCTCGTTATCGTCCGCATATCGAGCTCGTTGTTCAATGACTCGCGCGATGGCCGCGGCGCTAAGGGGCAGTAGTTCGCTCTCGCGTACACGCTCAGCGATTAGCCGGGCATACGCCTCAACGTTATTAGTCGAGCGCTCAACATCATCGTCGAAGTCCGCCGCAACCTTGAATAGACTGCCGAACTCTTTGTCATACACACACAGTAGGTAGTAGAGCCAACGTTCCCCGATCAACAATACCTTAAGATCAAGAGGAATGGGTTCGGGTTTCAACGTCGTCGTGCTGGCAAATCCCAGCGTTTCCGCCGGCGATTCGATGCGCACCTGCTTGGTAAGAAGTGCTTGCTTCAGTGCCTCCCAAACGAACGGCCGGCCCAATACACGATGGACGTCCAAGACCAGGTAACCGCCGTTGGCTTGCAGCAAGGCCCCGGATCGCACCAGGCGAAAGTCCGTTAACAGCGCACCCATCTCGGCCCGGTGCTCAACCTTGCCAACCAGATTCGGATAACTGGGATTCGACTCATAGATTATGGGGGCCGCCGCATCGGATTCGTTGCTTACGATTAAATTCACTTCATATGAAGCGAAAAGTGCTGTCGAATCGTAGGAGAGAAATGGCAGTGCCGGCTCTTCAGTGCGACGAAACTCCTGCGCATTCTCGATTATGTCGGTCTGTACTTCATCCAGATAGCCAAGCACCGCTGGCAGCCCTTGGTATTTTTGCTTGATATCTTCCAGCAGCACATTGACTGCATGCGCTGTAACGTCCCGATCCAGCGCACGGACGCGCTCATGATGGATCTTGTGTCGCTTGGGAATGCTTTCGATACGGGCTTTAAGCGCCTCGCTGAGGCGCTCAATGGACTTCTTGATCTCCTTGCGTTTTTTTTCCGGGAGTTTGTCAAATTCCTTATCGTCGATCACTTTGTCATCGCTCATTGGGGCCAGTACATACCCGGTTGGAGTCTGCAGTAACGCAATTCCCTCGCTCGCGGCTTGCTCCTGCAGGCTGCTCCATAAACCTGCGAGCTCTTTCTGCGTCTCGGCCTCCAAAGCTTTTAGTTGATTGCCGTAGTCGTCACTTTCAAAAGCGGCAGGAATGGCGAGCCGGATCTCTTCGGTTAGTGCCTGCATGTTGTCGCGAAATTTGGAACCTTCGCCTGCCGGCAATCGTAATGCGCGTGGCCTCTCCGGATCTGAGAAGTTGTTGATGTAGCACCAGTCATCCGGCGCACCCTTTGCACGGGCCGGTTCTTTCGCCAGTTCCGCCACCAAACCATGTCGGTCGCTACCAAGTGGCCCCAGTACGAAAACGTTGTAACCATCGTGCTCAATGTGGATGCCGAAGCGGATGGCATTGATCGCGCGTTCCTGTCCGAGGTATGCCGACATTGCCGGCGCTTTTTCACCTGGTTCGGGCTCAATCGAAAGCGGCGGGCAGATTCTGCGAAGCTCGTTAACAGGGACAGTTCGAATATGGGTTTGCTCCAAGATGCCTGCCACAGCTGTTCTCCCAACCACTTACCGGGATGCCCAGAAAAACACAATTGGGTGGCGAGATGAAAGTAGGGGTAACCCTAATTCCACCTTGCCACGAGGTGTGATTTACTTATTCAGCTACGAATTCGCGTCGATGCGGCCTACGTCAAACGATCGCTCAGTTTGAGCGCGCATATAAAGATCCACGTTGACAAGTGACGCTGCCAGGCTCCTGCGACACTACATCTGCATGGCGTTTGGCTCAGTGGTGCGCCGCTCCGGGTCCTCAATTTCGGTCATCGTTGCCTCCGTCAGCAGCAAGATACCTGCAACCGAGACGGCATTCTCAAGTGCGATGCGTACGACTTTGGTCGGGTCGACAATGCCGCTATCGATCAAGTCAACGTACTCGTTACGCGCCGCGTCAAATCCGATCCTGCCATCGCTTTCGAGCATCCGCGAAACAACGACGCCGCCATCGATGGAGGAATTTTCGGCAATTTGGCGGGTTGTCGTGCTTAAAGCACGCCGCAGTATTTGCAGCCCGGTCTTTTCGTCGCCCTCGGCGTGGCTCTCTTCATCGAGTAGTGGCTTAGTGCAGCGCAATAGTGCCAATCCGCCGCCGGGAACCGTGCCTTCCTCAACAGCGGCCTTGGCCGCGCAAATTGCGTCATCGAGAGCCTCTTTCTTGCTTTTCATCTCGGCCTCTGTCGGAGCGCCGACACGTATGACGGCTACGCCACTGCTCAGCTTTGCCAGCCTTTCTTCGAGTTTCTCTTTGTCGTAGTCACTTTTCGATTTCTCAATTTCGACCTCGATCTGGCGAACGCGTGCGGCGATTTGATCTTTGTCGCCAATACCGCCAATGATCGTCGTGTGCTCCTTGTCACAGATGACCCGTTTCGCCCGACCGAGATCGTCGAGTCCAATGCCCTCGAGAGTTGTCCCCAATTCGTCGGAGACGCGTTCCGCTCCTGTCAGAATCGCGATGTCTTGCAGCATCGCTTTGCGACGGTCCCCGAACCCTGGCGCCTTGACGGCCAGGCTGCGGAAGACTCCACGAATCTGATTAACCACCAGAGTCGCCAGGGCCTCACCTTCAATGTCTTCGGCAACAAAGACGATCGGCCGGCCGGTTTTCACGACTTCATCAAGCAGCGGAATGAGCTTGTTCATGCTGTGAATTTTCTGATCGCAGAGCAAAATATGCGGATCATCGAGAACGGCTTCCATTTTCTCCACGTCAGTTGCGAAATACGGTGAAATGTAACCACGATCGAACTGCATACCTTCGACGACGTCCAGAACCGTCTCTGTAGTTTGCGACTCCTCCACGGTGATGACCCCTTGATCACCGATCTGATCCATGGCGTCGGCGACGAATTCGCCGACGGTGGGATCATTGTGTGCGGATAAGGTCGCGACCTGGGCTTTGTCCTGATGCGTCTTGACGGGAACAGCCATGTTCTTGAGTTCTTCGATAGCAATTTGCAGCCCGCGATTCAGTCCTCGTTTGATGTCAATTCCGCTGGCGCCCGCAACAACGTTCCGAATTCCGTCGGAAAAAATACTATGCGCCAAGAGTGTTGCTGTGCTCGTGCCATCTCCCACCGCATCGCCGGTTTTCTCAGCGGCTTGACGGAGCATTTGTGCGCCAAGGTTTTCTTCCGGGTCCTTTAATTTGATTTCTTTAGCAATCGTTACGCCGTCATCACAGACGATCGGTGTCCCCCATTTTTTCTGTATGAGAACCGACTTCGACTTTGGGCCAAGGGTCACCCGGATAGCATCGGCCAGAGCGGTTGCACCATCAAGTACCTTCTCACGCGCCGCTGCATGAAATAGCAGTTGTGTATATGACATATCGGGACCTCCGTAAAGCGCAGATCAGTCTTCGTTACCCGGTACTGGATGCCCTAAGTTGCTCCGACGATCAGTTCTGCCGGAGTGTGGTCCATCAGACCGGTCACCCCTGCAGCGGATGCGCAGTGTGCCGAGCAAAAAATGTTAGCGTCGTCCTGAACGCCGTGTCCGATTACACGACACCCGCAGTGCTCGCATATCGGCGCGAGTGCATGAATAGCGCATTCAAAAGAGTCGAACTCGTAAGAACTACCGTCCTTGATGATGCGAAACGTGTTCTCATAATAATTACCGCATGTATGGCAGATTGTCATGGCGTTCCCCTTTGCTTCTTGGTTCGCAGTTTACCGGGTGTTGATTGCACTGAAAATTCGGGGATTTACTTACGGTGAAAGTCGATACTTGTCTGGGCGATACGGTTACGTGATGTTCGGAGTCATCGTCAACAAGTTGGCATCTTCGATCTCTAACAGGTCTGCGAGCCTGTCGAATATGTCGGCAATTTCAACGTTGTGAACCGGCTTTGCGAGACATTCTTATTGTTTCCGGTTTCTTATCAGCAATTGGTGCTTGATGTGCCTGGGAGTGTCCGCGTACGCAGAACTCCTAATTCCAGAATGTGGCTTGAAGAGTTAGCTTCAATTAATTAGTCCGCGCATATAAGTAATCCGGGCAAGGAGCCGATATGGTTGGTTTCGGGATGCAACGCAATGCAATGGTTGCGGATCAAATTGCCGCACGAGGCGTGCACGACAAGAATGTTCTGAAAGCGATGAATAAGGTGCATCGGGAGGCATTCGTACCTGCCGAAGTGCGCGAGCTAGCTTACGGCGATACGCCGCTACCCATTGATCCCCGACCGGTATGAACAGCTGATCCTTTCCAACTGTATTAAACCGCTGTCGAAATAATTTACAGACGATAACTTTACCCGCGCCACGTGTTAGCAGGGGCGAGTGGTGTGCGTCCGAAAAGTGTGCGCCGTGTCACGCTTTTGAACACAAACTGGCTTAATTTTCGTTCAATTCATTCGAACGCGATCTGTTGGCATGGTTGTTGGACTTATTTCTGTGACAACAAACTTTAAGCCATTAAACGCGAGTGCGATATGAAATCTGACGGTAATTTTCTGGGAACGTTATTCAAACCGGTGTTGGTCGCTATGCTGGTTTTTTTCAGCACGTCTGCCAACGCGCTCCTGATACAGATCAGTGATACTGCCGATTTTTCAACAAATGTAGTTTCCGCAGACGATACGAATGATGACGGTGTGGTAACGCTCTTTTCATCCCTTGGGACTTGGACTACTAATTTTAGCGCCGGATTTTCCGCTCCGTTAATCGATGATCAGCTTGACCTGCTTTCCGGAAATATAAGTGGCGAAGCAGGTACGATTTATGTTCGCCTGACTGACACAGATTTCGACAAATCGCCGGCTTCATGGTGGGCAGGTTTTGGCGGCACTACCATGGGTACGGTCAGCTTCCAAAGCTATGCTGATGCTTCAAACACTGCATTTGGACAGGGAATCTTGCTTACGGACAGCGGCGATATCGCTACGCGCACTTTTTCGGGTACAGATTCTGGTGGACTCGATATGAGTGCCCCTTACTCCCTGAGTATTTATGCGGCCATCACTCATAACGACAGTTTCAGTATTACTTCTTTTGGTTATGAGGTCACCACGGTACCCGAACCCGGTACTCTCGCACTCTTGGGCATTGGTCTTTTGGGTATGGGATTGGTAGCACGCAAAAAGAGAGCCTGATCCATTCCAGGCGTTAGCAAAAACCTGCCCTGATGGCGGTTTTTTTTCTTCAGAGCATTCTGTCCCGTCCTTTATTAAGTTAAACGCTGAAAAAAAAATTGGTTAAGTACGTAATAATACTTAGAAATTCTGTAGATATGTTAGGTTAGAAAAAGTCGAACCTGCCGACAGGTTGCAATCAAAAAAACAACGGAGCCGTTCATGCTGAAGCAACATATTCTAATTGCGACCCTCATCGCCCTTCTGCTACCTGCCGCTGCCGACGCCGCTGACAATAAAGTTGTCGATCGGGGCCCCAACGGCACACCCAGGATCATCAAGGGTGACCTCGGTAATCTCGGCGAGCCGCGTGGGAAGAGCGACATTGCCATTAAAGAGGCGGCCCGGAACGCTCTTCAGAACATACTGAAGAAGGACTTCGGCGCGACCGGCATTGAAGAGATGATCCCAACACAGGTCAATACCGACATGGTCGGGTCCGTCCACGTGCGTTTCACGCAGACGCTCAACGGTTTGCCGGTGGCCGGCGCTGCCATGGTTCTCCACGCTAATGCCGATGGCACGATAGTCGGCGTCAATGGCGAGTTCGTGAGCGGCAAAACGCTGCCCGTCAAGCCAGGCCTTGATGGCAATACGGCCTTGGCAGTCGCCCTGGCGAAAAGTGAGCCCGGGCTTCGCCGCGTCACCCAGCCCGAGCTTACTTATGTTCTCGGGGCCAAGGGCGTGGGACACCTCGCCTGGAAGGTCACGGTCGAATACAACGACGCTCTCGGTCCCCAACGCGATATCGTATTCGCTGATTCACAGACCGGCGAACTCGTCGCCCGTCACCCGAAAATTTACTATTCCCGCGACCTCGAAACCAGAGACTGCAATCAGAAGACAAGGCGCTGCAACCTGGCCTCGGACTCCCCGAACACGATCGATTCTGGCGACGCGGCCATCGACGCGGCCCACAACTACGCCATCGCCACCTATGACTATTACCACACCAACCACGGCCGCGACTCGATCGATAACGCCGGCATGACACTGGTTTCACGCGTTCACTACGACCGCAACTACAATAACGCCTTCTGGGATGGCACCCAGATGACCTACGGCGACGGCGACGGCGTCACGTTCATACCGCTGTCGCAGGACGCCGATGTGGTCGCCCATGAGCTCACCCACGGTGTGACCGAGCGCTCCTCGGGCCTGATATACGCCAGCGAGTCGGGCGCTCTCAACGAGGCCTGGTCCGATATCTTCGGCGCGATGGTCGACAGACAGGAAGGTGCCACTGACGCCGATATCTGGCTCCTCGGCGAGGATATCTACACCCCGAACATTAGTGGTGACGCCCTGCGCGACATGGCCGACCCCGCCTCGTTAGGCGATCCCGACTATTACCCCACTCGCAACTACTCCGGCTCCTGCTCGCCGTCTCGGACCAATGACTACTGCGGCGTCCACACCAATTCCGGAATCGCCAATCTGGCCTTTGTTCTGTTGGTCGACGGCGGCTCACACCCGCGTGACAAGACCTCTAACGTGGTTACGGGTATCGGCCATGAGGCTGCCGCTGACATTTTCTATGCTGCCAACAACGCATGCCTGACCCCGAGCTCGAATTTCGCGGCGGCTCGCTACTGCACGGCTGATGTGTACGGTGGAATCCATCAAGCCGCAGTTCACGCGGCCTGGGACGCCGTCGGTGTGCCCAATGACCCGCCGCCGCCGCCGAACGACCCGATCGAGTTGTCTGACGGGATTCCGTTGGATAATCAGGATGCCGCGACCGGCAACTATCAGCCGTACACGCTCCTCAACGTGGCAGCCGGCAGCACGGTGACTTGCACTACCTCCTGCAACAACGGCGACGCCGACCTCTACCTGCGCTTCGGGAGCGAAGCAGAAGCTAACCCCAACAGTACGGTTAACGCTTGCGGCAGCTACACGTCGATATCGAACGAGAGCTGCACCACCGGCGCTGCGTCAGAAGCGACGACCCTTTTCGCTGGAGTTCACGCATACGCGGGTTTCACGAACCTGCAGATCACCTGCACGGAGACGGAAAATTCCGGCGGTGTCTGCACGCTGGCGCCTGTTGGCGCTAGCTGCTTGACGAGTGATCAGTGTTGCTCGAATAGCTGTAAGGGTAAGCCCGGCAGCAAGACCTGCAAGTAGGGGGCAGTCGGAGATCTAACCCGGCATCAGATCAGTCGCTGTATTAGCCAAAATATAAGTGCCCACGATGATCAGTATGAAAGGCGTTATCCGATATGCGTATCTTTCAAGCAACGCTTCTACGGCCGGATGTCGCATAGCGTAGTGCGCGCTAGCGAGAAAAATCAACATCATCGCCACAAAGGTGGAAACAATTAGCGTATCGGCGACCAGGTCGGAATCGGCAAACAGGCTCGCAAACGTAATAATCGTGTCGGTACCGTTTCCCAGTTGACTGGCCAGCGTAGCCAGAAATGCAGTTCGGCTGCTGCCGAGGCTTTGCTCGCGAATGCTGCCCGTGTCGGGCGCGTCGCGGAGTAATTTGAAAACGCCCGCTACACCAAGGCCGACGGGCGCCAGGCCAAGCAAACCAATGTACTCGACAGGTACGATCGTCGCGACATGGCCGATCGTATAAGCAACTCCGACGAGTAATGAAATACCGATCAGATAAGCGCTCGCAACGACCAACATCCGCTGCCGATAACGTGCCAGGAACGTCAGCAACAAGGCAAAGTTATCCAGATTGGTTGCGAGAAAAGCGCCCGCAGCGATGGGAATGATCAGGAGTATGCTATCCATTTCTTTGCAGTATTGCCTTCGACTTCTATGTGTGCTGCCTGTCCGTCGCCGGGTCGAAATTGAGTAGAATGGTCCTCATCGCCGGAACACAACGAATCGCAAGTGAGAATAGCAGAGTGTTGAGAGTATTCGAATGATTAAACCGGAGAGTTTGCCGTACCTGTCAAGAACTGATCTTGAGTCGATGTCGATCTCAACCGACGAGGTTATCTCCACCATTGAACACCTCATTCAGGGCCTGGTCGAATCGCGGACCTGGAATGCGCCGAAAGCCGTTATCACGCCGCCGGACGGGCGCTACATGATGGCAACGCTATCCGCATCCGACGATCCGCCGTATCTGGCGGTCAAGTCGCTCGTTTTGAATCCGAAAAACAAAGACAAGGGGCTAAGTGACATCAACTCGCTCGTTACGTTGCTCGATAGCGAAACGGGGGTTCCACTGGCAGTGATTGATGGCAACTGGATCACTGCGATACGCACCGCAGGTCTGAGCGCGGTCGCTGCGAAACGCCTTGCTCGAGACGACTCGTCCGTGATCGCGTTCATCGGTTGTGGCGTTCAGGCACACAGTCACCTGCAGGCATTTTCTGACCTGTTTCCATTGACTGAGTTACGGGCCTTTAACCGTGGGCGTGAAAACAGGGATATCCTGTGCCGTACTGCCGAAAGCAAAGGGCTTGTCGCTATTGCATGTGATAGCGCCGAAGAGGCAGTCAGTGGAGCAGATCTCATCATCAGTTCGATAACCTTGTCTCATACGGTAACGCCTTTTATTGACGCTGCCTGGCTGAAACCCGGTGCATTCGCGAGTCTGGTTGATCTGGGTATTCCGTGGTTTGATGACAGTATGGTCGCTTTCGACCGGATCATTATCGATGACCTCGAGCAGGAATCCAAAATGGATAAGCCGCTCGTAGCCCTGTCTTTGGTAACAGGAGATTTGACTGGACTCGTGACGAGCGCGGCAGACGGTCGCCTTGCGCCCGCAGAAAAAACCGCGTTTGTTTTTCGAGGCTTTGCCCTCGGTGACCTTGCACTCGCAGCGCTCGCGTTTCAAAACTACAGCCAGCAACCAGAAGCATGAGTGATCCCATCGAAATCCACCTGCCGATCGAGTCTCCCGAAGTGAGTTCTATAGACCTACTTCACCACGCGACCGGGCTCCCAAAACAACGAATCAAACGGGCGATGACGCAAGGTGCGGTTTGGCTGACGCGCGGCCGCAAGACGCAACGACTGCGCCGGGCGAAACGGCAGTTGCGAGAGGGCGACGAGTTACATCTTTACTACGATGCAGACATCCTCGCAGAGGTGCCGGCTGAGCCAACACTGATAGCTGACGTCGGCGCCTATTCGGTATGGCAAAAGCCTTATGGCTTGCGGTCGCAGGGTTCCAAATGGGGTGATCATTGTACCGTCATGCGTTGGGCAGAACGGCATCTCAAACCCGAGCGACCGGCCTTTACAGTGCATCGGCTCGACAGGGCGGCGAACGGTCTCATCCTGGTAGCGCATTCCAAGACGATGGCGGCGGCGCTGTCAGAGTTATTTCGTCAGCGTGAGGTGGAGAAACGCTATCGTGCGATGGTGGCGGGCGACTTTTCCAGCCATCCGGGTTTATTGCGGGTGGAACAAGCGCTCGATGGCAAAGAAGCCGTTAGCGAATTTTCACTGTATGAGCTTATTGCCGATGGCGCGCGCTCTCTGGTCGATATACGCATTGAAACCGGACGCAAACATCAGATTCGCCGTCATCTGGCAGCATTGGGTCACCCGGTGATAGGTGATCGCTTGTACGGTTCAGCAGATGGCGACGGGATGGACCTGCAACTGACGGCCTGCCTGCTGGCCTTTCAATGTCCCGTGAGCGGTGAAAGGGTTGAGTATCGTTTGGGCAAGTTGCGACAAGAGTGATGGTTGCATGAAATGTAGAAAAAGTTTCGCCGCGGGAGTCATGCTGATCGCATTCGGCATGCACGTTGACGCTGCCCCATTGTTTGAAGAGTCGGCGGCCCTGGAAATCGAATTGGTGGGTCCGATCAAAGACCTGATAGCCGACAAGCAGGGCGATCAAGACGTAGCATTTACGCTGCGTACCCAGGCTAGCGATCATCAAGTCGATGTCCGATTAAGGGGGAATAGCCGGCGTCGGGTGTGCGAATTTCCGCCACTGCGGCTGAAATTCAATACACAAGCCGCCGCCGAAACCCTTTTCGAGAATCAGAACAAACTAAAACTTGTCACGCACTGTCGCGAAAACGATGCGGCAGAACAGGATTTACTGAAAGAATATATGGCGTATCGGATATTCAGTATTCTGTCGGAAAAGAGCTACCGCGTGAGGTTGGTGAGTATCACGTATGTCGATACCGATCCGACCCGAGCCGGGACTACGCTGAAGCGCTATGGGTTTCTTATCGAGTCAAGTAATGAGCTTGCCGAGCGCATCGATGCAACAAAGGCCGCTCGAACCGGTGTTTCGCGTAAGTCACTCGATTCACAACAGGCGTCTTTGGTATACGTCTTTCAGTATCTTATCGGTAACACTGACTGGTCCATGGTGACGGCCGATACCGACGAGTTTTGTTGTCACAACATTGACTTGTTTGAGACTGATTCAGGATTGTCCCTGATCCCATACGATTTCGATTTATCGGGTCTTGTCGATTCGAGCTACGCAAAACCAGATCCTTCTTTAAGAGTCAGAAATGTGAAGCGCAGGGTTTATCGCGGCTATTGTTTGCCGACGGATAATCTGACCAGCGCGCTGCAGACGCTTGCTGAGAAACAGCACGATATTTCAGCGCTCCCGTTTGATATTCCCGGATTAACCGCAACGGAAAAGGAGACCGCATCGCGGTATCTTCGCGAGTATTACAAGAGCGTTAAAGACATCGAAAAAACCGCGAAGAAATTCGACTCGCGGTGTCTTTGAGTACCAGGAGTCAGATATGAAATTGGGCAGTCACCGTGAAGTTATTATCGTAGCGTGCTTATGGCTGCAAGCTTCAATCGCTTTCGCATCCGAGCCTTTGGTGTTGCAGTCGGACTTCGGCGTCAAAGATATTGCCGTTGCGTCGATGAAGGGCGTCGCTGTTGGTGTCTCACGAGATCTGGATATTTATGATCTGACGCACGAAATACCGACATTCAATATCTGGGAGGCTTCGCTGCGACTCGAACAGGCAGCAGAGTACTGGCCGAAAGGGACCGTGTTCGTGTCGGTTGTCGACCCGGGTGTTGGCACGGCTCGAAGGTCCGTAGTCCTCAAAACGAAATCGGGCCAGTATTTTGTGTCGCCCGACAATGGCAGTTTAACCGCGGTAGCTGAGCGATTCGGCATTGCAGCGGTTCGCGAAATTGACGAGGCTGTGAATCGATTGGCCAATTCGGAAAAGTCTTATACCTTTCACGGCCGGGATGTTTATGCGTACACTGGTGCCAGACTGGCCGCAGGCATAATCTCTTTCGAAGAGGTTGGACAAGAATTGCCAGATACCGTCACGATGATTGCGTATCAGAAACCGGAATTTGACGGCCAGCGAATAGTTGGGAACGTAGAGATTCTCGACCCGCAATACGGAAATATTTGGACCAATATCGATCGCGATACATTTGAAAAAATGGAACTCGCGGTGGGTGATCTGATCAGCGTAAGGATTTCGAATAATGGCAAGACGGTATACGAGCAAACAATGCCTTATTTCGAAAGCTTCGGGCGCGTAGAGATCGGTGCACCGTTACTTTATCTAAACAGCATCAACGACGTGGCTTTGGCTCTCAATCAGGGCAACTTCTCCTCAGAATTTCACATTCTGTCCGGCCCCGACTGGGGCATTGAAATTTCGCAGGCTGAAAAATGAAACTACGATACAAAATTGCGAACAGTATTCTGATCGTCCTTGCTGTTCTGATCTCAGTCTTGGGATTGATGGTGAGTCACACAAAAGACTGCGAACCTGCAGCGGAAATCACCGCCGGGACTGAAACAATGCAAGCTGCCGTGCGGCGTTGCTACGGATCTCCGGATGTCATCGAGGTCCGGGATATCGCGAAACCAAAACCGGCAGACGACGAAGTTCTGGTGAAGGTCATAGCAGCCGCCGTGAACCCTTTGGACTGGCATTACCTGCGGGGCTCGCCGTACTTGATGCGTCTTGTTGCTGGTCTGGGCAAACCCGACAGCATCCGCATGGGCGTGGACTACGCCGGGACCGTCGAGGCCGTCGGTGCGAATGTCACTGATTTCAAACGGGGAGACGAGGTCTTTGGCGGAAAAGACGGGGCATTTGCGGACTACGTGACGGTAAGCGCGGATCGGGCAATTGCATTGAAGCCCGCCAATATGTCGTTCGAGCAGGCGGCATCAGTCGGCATCGCCGGTATCACGGCACTACAGGCGCTTCGCGACAAAGGGAACCTGCAGCCCGGTCAGCACGTGCTGATCAACGGTGCCTCGGGAGGCGTTGGGACTTTTGCGGTTCAGATTGCGAAGGCAATGGGCGCAGAGGTCACTGCAGTGTGCAGTACCCGGAACGTGGAACTGGTTCGGTCCATCGGCGCCGATAACGTCTTTGATTACAAGAAAGAGAGTTACATAGACAGTGGCGAGCAATACGACTTGATCATCGACAACGTCGGCAACCATGGATTGCTTGCTAACACGAGCGTACTGAAACCGGAAGGCACGCTCGTCATGATTGGTGGCGCCAAGGGTAACTGGATTGCGCCGCTACTGGGCCCAGTCAAGGCGTTGTTCCTGTCTCCATTTGTTGACCAGAACCTGCAGCTGATTCTGGCAAAATTAAGTCAGTCCGACCTGAATCTCCTGGGCGACTACATGCGCAGCGGCGCAGTCGTTCCTGTAATCGACAGAAGTTACTCGCTAAACGAGCTTCCCGCCGCGATAGCCTATTCGGAAGAAGGGCACGCGCGCGGGAAGATAATCGTCTCTGTTAACCGACCCTAGTAGCGGAACGAAAACTCCAGCCCCGTCTGGCGCGGCTTGCTTGGCCAGGCGATATCGGCTGGCAGGCCGATGAAGCGGGCTGCGAAGAACCAGTCGATGTATTCCTCGTCGAACAGGTTATTGACGTACAGACGTGTCGTCCAACGCTCGCTTTCAAGAGCGAAGCTGATGTTCGTCAGGTCATACGCGGGCTGCACGTCGAGGTTATCGAGCGTCCAGTAGGTCTTGTCACGATGCTCATAGTCGATCTGGCTGACGAGGTTCAGCGTGTCGCTGAGTGACTTCGTGTGTTGCATGGCGAGACTCAAGCTCCAGACGGGCGCACCCGGAACTTTGCGGCCAATGATTTCGCTGGCCGGCACGAGCACCCCAGGGATGTCCTCGTATTCTTTTATCTCACTGTCGGTAAAGCCCAGTCCGAAGTTGATCTGCAGTGATTCGACGGGCAAGGCTGTGATCTCAAGCTCGCCGCCTGTTATCTCACTCTTCTTGACGTTGATGTTTGCCTGCGTTCCCGTCTGGTCGAACAGGAAGTACTGCTGGTCGGCGTAGTCAATGAAGAAGAGTGACAGTCCGGCGCGCAGTCGCCCGTTGAGCGCGCTGCTTTTCAATCCGGTCTCGTAGCTGATGAGGGACTCTTTATCGAACCCGGGCATGAAGTTGCTGCCGGGTGCCAGATTGTTGAATCCACCGGCGCGGAATCCCTTGCCGACCGTCACGTAGCCCAGCATGCCTTCCCGGAAATGGTAAGCAAGACTTGCTTTGGGTTGCAGTTCAGTGAATGTTTCGCTCTTGCCTTGTGTGGTGTCCTTTGGTGTTTCTTCGTCGTACCTAAATGCGAGCGTCAATTCGAGGTCGTCGGTGAGGTCGTAGCTGAGATTGCCGAACGCCGCAAAGTTCTCGAGCTTCAGATCTTGCGCCGCGGGTGGAACCGGGAACCCGAGGAAGGTCGTTGCCAGTGAGCGGAAGCGGTCCTGCGTGAAATACTGTACGCCGGCGACCCAGCGCAGAGCGTTATCGGAATCTGAAACCAGGCGTAATTCCTGGGCCAATGTCTCTGAATTGTCGATAACGATAATATCGATAGCTTCGACCAGTGTTTGGTCGAGGTCCTGGTCATTGCCAGAATCAACATCCGTGAACGAGGTGATCGAGGTCAAAGTGCCCCAGCCGAAATCGTAATCGATCTTGGCCGACACCTCGCTCGACTTCACGAACGACTCACCGATTCTATTGGACTGGATCTCATACGTCGGGTTGCCAAAATAGATGGGGTCGTTAGGTGGCGGCAGTGGCAGAAAGCCTTCGCTGCCAGGCATGAAATAGCCCGAGCCACCGTCCTGATCCAGATACTGCCCGCGAAGGTCGATCGATAATTTCTCGCTGGGCTTGAACAGCAGCCGACCACGAAACGCCGAAGACTTCTTGTAGTCGACAAATTGATTGTCGAGGTAGGCATTCCTCAGTTGGCCTTCACGGTCCTGTATCCGGAATGAGGCACGATAAAGGACGCTCTCGTCGCCTATTGGGCCTGACGCGCTGCCCGCAATCGAGTAGTCCTGACCTTCGGCAGCCGTTATGCGGAAACCGTACTCCGGCGTCGTCGTTGGTTGTCGCGTCGAAATCAGAATGGCACCGCCGATGGCGTTGCGGCCGTACAAGGCACCCTGTGGTCCGCGCAGCACGTCTACGCTTTCGATATCGAACAGTTCCTGCGTTGTAAGGAGGTTATTGGTCGCGCTGACACCGTCGATTCGAAATGAGACGGGTGGTTGACCCGTACCGCGATTCTGCCGTATGCCGCGAATAACGAGCGTGCTGACGCCGACTTCCTGATCATCGGAAAATCGCAGGTTCGGCGTGAGTTCTGCAACGCGGTTGATTCGCTCTATACGATGACGCTCGATGTCAGCTGCTGTAAACGCGGTAATCGAATCGGGAATGTCGGAGAGCTTCTCAGCGCGATACCGTGACGTGACGATGATCTCGTCAATGACAGCGTCGTCGCCAGACTGCGCCTGCGTTGGCAGGGCAGGGACGCAAATAACACACACAAAGAAAGCTAACGCGGCACGGAACGTGCGGGCCGAAGGTTGTTGCACAGGATGTCCTTTTTTTCTGGGGTTGAGATGATGGTGGCGTCAAATATACCCGCATCATCAGGTGTTTATATATAGATTTTCCGTAATTTGTCTCGGTATTCCGTCATGACATTTCTGCCGGAATCTAGTCGGGCTTTCGAAACCGATAGGCAAAGCGGTCCTGGTAGCCCGAAGCTCGGGACGGAATATCCTCAAACCAGCTTGATTCGAGATCGTCATCGGCGTTTCGCCAGGCGTCGCTTTCAACCACGAATTCGAAACCGGCCTTCAGGATTTCATTCTTCAGGAATAGTGGGTCGATACGATGAACGGTCGGTGTGAATTCCAGTTTCGAGCCATCGGGCGCTGAGTTATCCATGACAATAAGCTCACCACCGGGTTTCATGTATTCGAGCATGGTGCGATACCACAGCTGCGCATCGAATTCATCGCTGTTATAGCCGTCGTGAAGACTGAAGAAAGCGAGTACCCGACCAACGCTTCCGTGTGCCATTCCGGCGGCCGCAAATCGTTCACCGGGATCGGCCGGTTCATTAGCTATCACGACAACATTGGGCAAGCGATTACCAATGACCCTGGCGGGATCCAGTCGGTGTGCATAGACCTTTCCTGTGGGTCCGACGGCTCGCGATGCCAGTTCAGTCGTGTAGCCGCGTCCGGCGCCAATCTCCAACACGATACCCCCGGCGGTCAGTCCGGAAAATGACATGAGTTCTGCCGGCTTGCGGCGAACATCATCTTCACGGTCGGTATTCGGGCGGGAGGGATCGTCAATGATCGCCTGGTAGCTTTGCGCTCCCGCAGTGCTGGCAATGAACAAGGTGATCAACAGGGCAATACGTTTCATGATTTGACCTCTGAATTTAGCGATAGGTCGATTTTAGCGCATTCGGGTCAGAAGTTTACAGGCGGCATCTGCAGGCCCGTGCGCAGCGCGTTGAGCTCGCGATCAATTTCAGCGAATATCGCCTGGAATCGTGGTTCGTCACGCAGAGTTCTTAGAACGGGATCGTAACGCGTGGTCCAGCTGGTCTCATTTCGTTTCCGGGCGGTTTCGAGGACATCAAGCGCTCCTTCGATATCGCCTTGCAGGATTCGATACTTGGCGTCAACCGTGTAAAAACCGAATACAGTGTTTTCACGGAGTGTCTGAACGTACACTCCAACTGCTGACAAAATTTCGTCAGCCTTCGTGGTATCGCCGAGCTGTCGCAGACAATACGCTCGATTAAGCGCAAGGTTGCTATTACTGCGTGCCGCGTTGGTACCAATCAAACCATAGACCCGGAGTTCATCCCCATGCGCTTGCCGCAGCGTCTCCACCGCTTTCTCGCAATTTCCCTGACTCGCCTGCATGACTGAAAGTTCTTCGAGGTTGACCTCAGCCTGCTGACGGTCCTCCGGGAGTGCGTCATACATGGCCTGCGCTTTCTCCCACCTGTCGGTAGTCATGTAATTCCACATCACGACTTCACCCGGCTGGCGGGACACCTTGCTGAGTACCTCCTCATCCATCTCGGCTAACATCCAGTAATCCAGTCGTGCCTTAAAAGAGGGCGGCAGATCAGGTGTCGCCACGATGGATTGGTAGCGCTCCGTGGTCATCGGTTCAATCGTGGTCCAGCGCTGCCATTGCATCAACATCTTCGGCCGGAAAAATTGGGCCACCTGCTGTTCAACCTTGGTGAAGAACTCAGGTTCATAGAAGTCGCTAGCAAGATTGGTTGCGAAGAACGCCGTATTGACATTGTGCGGATCCAGTCTCAGGGCCTTTAGCATATTCTCCTGCGCCTCACGAATGCGGCCGAATCGGCCCAAAATACGCGAGCGCAAGGTCCACGCATCTGCAAGGTTGGGATTAATTTCGACTGCTTTTTCAAGGCTCTGCAGCGCATCCTCGAACCGATAGTCGTCTTCGTGCAGCATGCCTTCTGCGACGTGTGCTTCGGCCAGGAGCGGATCAATTGCCAGTGCCTTGTCAATGTTGGAGCGCGCCAGGATTCGCGCTTCGGTCCGGGGTACGCCTTCGTTAAACAAGTTTTCCCTATTCATGAGTATCGACACTGCGCGTGCAGCCCATGCAGGTGCAAATTCGGGGTCCGCCTCCGTTGCAGCTCGAAACAGCTCAAGGGCCTTGCTTCGCTCGGCACCATCCGTACTTTGAAAATAGTGCCTTCCCTGCAAATAGGCATCGTAGGCACTCATGTTGGTTACTTTAGAGGCCGCGAGTTCCTGATCCTCGCCGGTGTCAAAATGCAGTAATAGCGCTTCGACGATCGCTGCCGTTATTTCATCCTGTACGGCGAAAACGTCGACGAGCTCACGGTCGTAAGTTTCCGACCAGAGGTGATAGCCGTTTTCGACGTCTATCAGCTGCGCCGTGATTCGCAATTTGTTCCCGGATTTTCGTACTGAGCCTTCCAGTACGGTATCGACATTGAGCTGTTGGCCGATATTCGTTATGTCCTGGTTTTGCCCCTTAAACGCGAAGGACGACGTTCGTGC
>JAACFM010000041.1 GCA_009937445.1 Gammaproteobacteria bacterium
CTGTGCAGCCGTTTGACGGTGAAACGGACATGTTTATTCTGCCCGGTTACAAATTTCAGGTCGTCGACGCGATGATCACCAATTTTCATTTACCGCAGTCATCTTTGCTCATGCTGGTAGCTGCGTTCGCCGGACAAGAGCGAGTGCTCAGCGCTTACGGGCACGCCGTGCGTGAGAAGTATCGCTTCTTCAGTTACGGTGACGCCATGTTCCTGACGCCGGAAGACAACGAGTGAAGTTCGATATAAGCCATGAGTGCGGCGCGGCGCGGCGCGGCAAGCTGACGTTTCGCCGCGGTGAAATTCAGACACCGGTTTTTATGCCTGTCGGTACCTACGGGTCGGTGAAGAGCGTTACACCTGAAGAGGTCGTGGCGAGTGGTGCTGAAATCATTCTTGGGAATACTTTTCACCTTATGCTGCGACCAGGGACCGAGGTGGTCCGTGCGCACAACGGCTTGCACGAATTCATGAACTGGCATGGGCCGATACTGACCGATTCCGGGGGCTTCCAGGTCTTTTCACTGGCGGCGATGAGGAAGCTGTCGGAAGAGGGCGTGCGTTTCCGGTCGCCCGTGAATGGCGACGAGGTTTTTCTCACACCGGAAAAATCGATGGAGGTGCAGCACGAACTGAACGCCGACGTGACCATGATCTTCGACGAGTGCACGCCGTATCCCGCGACGGAAGATGAGGTACGCGAGTCGATGCAGCTGTCGTTGCGCTGGGCGGCTCGCAGCCGCAAGCGATTTGATGAGCTCAAAGCAGCGGAGCCTGATCGTGGTGAGGCGCTGTTTGGCATCGTGCAGGGTGGTATGTACGACGATCTGCGCGAGGTGTCCCGTGCTGGACTGGTCGATATCGGTTTTGATGGCTATGCCGTTGGCGGTCTTGCGGTCGGTGAACCCGAGGAAGAACGACACGCCGTTCTGGACGCTCTGATGCCAGCGATGCCGGTTGACAAGCCGCGGTATCTGATGGGCGTTGGCACTCCGGTCGACATCGCGGAGGGCGTCCTGCGTGGCATCGACATGTTCGATTGTGTCATTCCGACGCGCCACGCACGCAACGGACAGCTGTATACCTCGCGCGGAAAAATCAAATTTCGGCACGCCAGATATCGTGACGATACCTCAGCGCCGGATCCGGATTGCGATTGCTACACCTGCAGCAATTACTCGCTGGCCTACTTAAGACACCTCGTGAAATGCGGGGAAATCTTGGGGCCGAGGTTGGCGACAATTCATAATCTTCATTATTATCAGAAACTTATGTCCGATATTCGCCGGGCCATCGAGGCTGGCCAGATGGAGGAGCTCGTTAGCAACCTGCGCACGGTGCACGGCAAACAGGCTGATTAGGTCGCGCCGGACTTGCCTTCGCGTTGGTCGCCCCCAACTCGCTCTCTTATGCCATAATAGCGCGCTATTTTTTCCGGGTACTCCCCGATTCCTCTTACAAAGAAGTTACGACTATGGATTTCTTCATTCAAAACGCCCATGCACAAGGCGCCGCCCAAGGCGATTCAACCAGTTTCATCATCATGATGGTGTTGATGTTCGCCGCGTTCTATTTTCTGCTGATCCGTCCGCAGCAAAAGAAGCAAAAAGCACACACAGAACTCGTCTCAGGACTGCAGGTCGGCGATGAAGTGCTGACTGCCGGTGGAATTCTTGGGAAGGTTACCGGCGTCAGCGAGCATTACGCCGTCGTCAAAATTGGTGAAAACACCGAAATCAAGATTCAGAAATCCAGCGTGTCGATGGTCGTACCTAAGGGTACGTACGACGAAGCCTGAGAATATGAATAGGTATCCATCCTGGCTCAACATTCTCGTCCTGACCGTCCTGGTGGCCGGCTGTCTGCTTGCGTTGCCGAATATGTACGGCAGCGTTCCCGCCATTCAGATTGCTGATAATAATGGCACTGCCTATGACGAATCTCGCCTGCAAGAATATGTGCAGGCCGTGCAGGAGAGCGGTGTCACACCGGAAGCTGCGTTTATTCAGGACGGGCGCGTCGTCTTGCGCTTTGATGAAGGTACGAATCTCACGCCTGTCGGTGACGGTCTCAAGACGCGCTACGGTCGTGTAGCAAATGTTGCGCAAACGCTGGCGCCAAAATTGCCGGCGTGGGTGCGTGAAGCAGGCCTGAGTCCGATGAGCCTGGGCCTTGACCTTCGTGGCGGCGTTTACGTATTGCTTGAAGTAGACATGAATACGGCGGTCGAAACTCGCATGAGTCTGTATCAGCAGTCGTTTGATGACAGTCTTCGCGATGCGAAGATTCGACATCGAGTGGATCTCAACGATCGCCTTATTACCATTCGGCTCACCAATGTTGACGATCTGGAAGCAGCGCGAGCTGTTGTGCAGCGAGTGGATACCGATGTTCTTGTTTCCGATGGCACGGACGGAAAGTCGCTGAACGTCCGAATGAGCGACGCACAAATTGATGCGCGTCAGGATTTCGCCATCGAACAGAACATCACGACCTTGCGCAATCGAGTTAACCAGCTTGGTGTAGCGGAACCGCTCGTGCAACGGCAGGGTGTCGACCGCATCGTCGTACAGCTTCCTGGTGTCCAGGACCCTAACGAAATTAACAAGATCCTGACAGCCACAGCAACGCTGCAATTCAGGATGGTCGACCAATCGGAAACGGAGCCTGGCTCGAGGCGTTACCCGGGTCGACCGGGTGAGCAATCACAGGTGCTGAAGCGCAAGGTGATTGCCTCAGGCGATCAAATTATCGACGCGGCATCGGGCACGAGCGAAGGCCGTCCGATTGTGTCGATAACGCTCGACTCTGCCGGTGGCGAGAGCATGCTGCAAACGACGTTGGAAAACCTCGGCAAACCAATGTCCACGGTATTTATCGAGACTCGTCGTGAGGCGATCAACGTTGGTGGCGAAATTGAATACCGGGACACCAAGACCGAAGAGATCATCAATACGGCCACTATTCAGGGTGTCTTCAAGAATCGCTTCCAGATCAGCGGGCTGCGGCCGGGTGAAGCGCATGACCTTGCGCTGCTATTACGCGCTGGCGCACTGGCGGCACCGGTGTTCAAAATAGACGAGCGCACGATTGGCCCGAGCCTTGGGCAGGACAATATCGACCGGGGATTCAACGCCATCAAAATCGGTTTCCTCGCGGTTATTGTTTTCATGGTCTTGTACTACCGCGTCTTCGGATTGATCGCTAACGTCGCGCTGTTATCAAATCTCGTCTTTATCGTCGCGATGTTGTCGTTCCTGCAGGCGTCTCTGACGCTGCCCGGGATGGCCGGTATTGTTTTGACCGTCGGAATGGCGGTCGACGCCAATGTGCTCATATTTGAACGAATACGAGAAGAGCTTGCCGCCGGGGCGGGACCCCAGGCAGCGATTAACTCGGGTTATGAGAAGGCGCTGTCTTCGATCGCGGATGCGAACATAACGACCTTGATCGCCGCGGTTGTCCTGTTCGGAGTGGGTACGGGGCCGATCAAGGGTTTCGCGATCACGCTGATGCTCGGCATCATCACCTCAATGTTCACGGCAATCATCGGAACACGAGCAATTGTTAATCTAAGTTTCGGCGGGCGCAAGCTGACGTCGTTACCGGTATAGGCAGCCAAATCATGCGCTTGATTAAAGAAAAAACCAGCATCGATTTTCTCAGCTCCACACGTCGAAAAGTCGCGTTGGCCGTTTCCTTGACACTCGTCATTGCGTCGTTCGTGTCTCTGGCGACCCGCGGTCTCGAGTTTGGCATTGATTTTACTGGCGGCATACTGCTGGAAGTCGGTTATTCAGAGGCGGCAAATCTGGAGAAGATTCGCAGCGATCTCACCGATGCGGGATACAGCAGCGCCCAAGTACAGGGTTTTGGAGCCGAAGACGTTGTTCTGGTTCGCTTGCCACCGCAAGAAGGCGATGTCGATGAAATTCGCGCGCGTCTGCAGCAGACACTCCAGGCCGGAGAAGAGGGAACTGTTCTTAGACGTGTCGAATTTGTCAGCCCGCAGGTCGGAAGCGAACTTGCCGAACGCGGAGCTTTGGCGATGATCATCGCGTTATTGATGATCTTTGTTTACGTCATGGTTCGCTTTCAATGGAAATTTTCGGCCGGTGCCGTCGCGGCCCTGGCTCATGATGCAATCGTCACTGTTGGCTTCTTTTCGATTTTTGGCTTGCCGTTTGATTTGACGGTTGTCGCCGCGGTACTCGCAGTAATCGGCTATTCGTTGAACGACACGGTGGTTGCGTTTGACCGTATTCGCGAAAATTTCTTTGCCTTGCGGGGAATGTCTGCTGAAGAAGCGATGAACATCTCGATCAACGAGATGCTCGCGCGAACAATTATTACGGGCGTTACAACGCTGCTCGTTTTGGTCGCATTGCTGTTGCTCGGTGGAGAATCCATCGCACCGTTTTCAATCGCATTGATCGTCGGCATTATCATCGGTACCTACTCATCGATTTATACGGCGAGTGCAACGGCATTGGCCCTGAACGTGAATGCCCAAGACCTGATCGAGCCGATCAAAGATCCGACTCTGATTGACGATTTGCCGTAGTAGGAGCGGCCCAAGGCCGCGAAG
This sequence comes from Gammaproteobacteria bacterium, assembly GCA_009937445.1. Lineage (GTDB taxonomy): Bacteria > Pseudomonadota > Gammaproteobacteria > Steroidobacterales > Woeseiaceae > UBA1847. Next base: position 4,588 of record JAACFM010000041.1, read on the forward strand.
CGAAGCGGCAGCCGTAAGGCTGCAATAACGATTACGGCGCGACGATCGCCTTGATCTCTTTGGAGCAGAGCTTCGCGAGGCCGCGATAGATTCTTGGGGTTCCGGCCAGCACGTGGCCGGTTTCCATATGGTTTTCGCCACCATCAAGGGCGCTGACGATGCCACCCGCTTCGCGAATGATCAGCGTACCGGCCGCAAGATCCCAGGGCTGTAATCCGGTTTCCCAGAATGCGTCAAGACGTCCGCAGGCGACGTAACACAGGTCGAGCGCCGCAGCGCCCGGACGTCGAACGCCGGAAGTATTCTTCACGACCTTGCCGAGCATCGAGAGATATGGGCCCAGCTCGGCGTCGGCCTGGCGGAACGGAAAGCCCGTTCCGATCAAAGCGCGGTCAAGATCTTTGTTCCCGCTCACGCGAATCTTGTGTTCATCCAGTTGCGCGCCGGCGCCGCGAGACGCAGTAAATAATTCCTCACGCATCGGGTCATAGACAACGGCATGTTCGAGGCGACCGTTTACCTGTACTCCGATGGACACGGCGAAGACGGGAAAGCCGTGCAGGTAGTTGGTCGTGCCATCGAGAGGATCAATGATCCACACATGATCGGACTCGCCGTGCACGCCTGATTCTTCTGCATGAATAGCGTGATCCGGGTAATGTTTGTGGATGACATCGATAATAGCGCGTTCAGCAGCGAGATCTGCCGAGCTGACGAAATCGTTATGACCCTTTTTTTCAACGGTCAGCTTGTCACGTTTGTTGAAGTTTCTTCCGAGTACGGCACCAGCGCGCCGCGCCGCCATTACCGCTACGTTGAGTAGTGCGTGCATGCTTCGATTCCATCAATGTCAAAGAACTGGCCAATCCCTGCAGACAAATCTGTCAGCCAGGGCCGCCGGGGCGTTAGAATACCGAACTTTTAGTGAGCTGTCCCCGGAAGATGACCATAAGAATCGTTCTCGTCGGAACCACCCACCCCGGAAATATCGGCGCCGCCGCCCGTGCCATGAAGAATATGGGTCTTTCCGATTTGGCATTGGTGAATCCCAGACATTTTCCGCATGACGACGCGACGGCGCGGGCATCGGGTGCCACCGACGTGCTGGAAGGTGCCAAGGTGGTCTCGTCGCTTAGCGAGGCGCTGACCGACTGTGTCTATGTCGCGGGCGCCAGTGCGCGGTCCCGATCGATCAACTGGCCGAGCATGGGCCCTCGAGATTGCGCAGAACGCATGATACTGGAGGGTAAGCAGGGCAAAGTGGCTGCGGTGTTCGGACCCGAGAAATCCGGCTTGAACAACGACGATCTCGATCTGTGCCACACATTGCTGACCATTCCGACCGACCCGGGCTTCAGTTCGCTGAACCTGGCTATGGCCGTGCAGGTTCTGACCTACGAGCTCAGGGTCGCAGGCATGGTTGACGCGGGTCCGGGATTCGAGAGCGAATCGCCACCGGCAACCGGCGAGGAGATGGAGAACTTTCATGTTCATCTGGAACGGGTCCTGACAGACATAGAATTTTTCGATCCGGACAACCCGCGCCATCTGTTGCGCCGCCTTCGGCGACTGTTTATCAGGGCTCGCCCCGACAAGAATGAGGTCAACATACTTCGTGGGATTCTGACGGCCGTCGACAGGATCCGGGAGACCAAATAGTGTCCGTCGATTCTGACCTGATCTATCTGGACTACGCAGCGACAACTCCGCTGGATGCGCGGGTGGCCGAGCATATGCGACGTGTGCAAAGCGAGGCCTATTTCAATCCATCGTCCAATCATGCGGGCGGCAGGCGCAGCGCAGCGGTGGTGAAAAAAGCCGCTGAACAGCTCGGTGAATTACTCAAGGTTGACCCCGTCACCCTTATTTGGACTTCCGGGGCAACAGAATCTGACAACCTTGCCATCCTGGGCGTGGCGAAACAGCGCGAGCATCGCGGCAAGCATCTGGTCACGATGCGAACCGAGCACAAAGCGGTGGTCGACGTATTTCAGCATTTGGAAAAGCAGGGCTTTGACGTCACCTGGCTAGCGCCGGACCCGGACGGCCGGCTGCCGCCAGAGCGATTTGAGGCGGCGTTGCGCGATGACACGCAGCTTGCGTCAGTCATGCATATCAACAATGAGACCGGCACCGTGCAAGACATCGCTGCACTCGGCGCCATCTGCAAGAGACACGGCGTGCTCTTTCATGTTGATGCCGCCCAGTCTGTCGGCAAGGTTGCTGTCGATCTTGCGACTCTGCCAGTTGACCTCTTATCCCTGACGGCGCATAAATTTTACGGACCCAAAGGGGTCGGAGCTCTTTTCGTACGGGATGGCACAGCGTTGCAAGCAATAATGTTCGGTGGCGGCCAACAGCGCAGGCTTCGCCCCGGAACTCTGGCCGTCGACCTGATTGCTGGTCTGGGCAAGGCCGCCGTTGTTGCTGCAGAAAATATCGAAAACGACCTCGCTCGTCTTGCTGTCCTCAAAGAACAGTTGTTGCGGGGTATTCGAGGTATCGATGGGCTGCACATCAATGGGCAGGAAGAGGGCGGCTATCCGGGCATCCTCAATGTTGGCATCGACGACATTGAAGGGGAGAGCCTGCTGCTCGCCCTGGAGCCGGTGTGCGTCGCCACCGGGTCAGCGTGTAACTCCCTGAGTCAGGAACCGTCTTATGTTTTGCGTGCTCTTGGACGAAGTGATCTGGAGGCGCAAAGCGCGATCCGGTTCAGTATAGGCAGGCACACGAGCAGTGCGGATATCGAACAGGTCATTACGATTTATCGAACCGCCGTCGAGAAATTGCGCAATCTGGCGCCGGAGTGTTCCGTTTGAGCGCAGATCCCTACAATTCTGTCGTCCGAATGTTCTTCGCTGACCCAAGGCATTGTGGTGATGTAGAGGGCGGTGCCGTCGGCTACTTTGAGGACCAGGGACTGCGTATTCGGCTGTCGGCTGAGGTCCGAGAGCGCACGATAACGCGCCTGCGGTTCCGGGCTTGGGGTTGTCCACACATAATCGCGGCGGCGGAGGCGGTGTGTCGTCAATTCGAAGGGCGCCCGGTGCAGGAGCTTGAACAATTTGAAACCGGCCAGATAATGCAGGATCTGGCTGTACCTGTAGAGAAAACCGGACGTATACTAGTGCTCGAAGACACGGTTCGATCGCTTGGGCAGGCCATCCAGGACCGACTGACAACTACACAGGAATGACATGGCGATTTCGTTAACCGATTCGGCGGCCGACCGGGTTCGCACTTACCTTGATAAACGTGGCAGCGGCGTAGGCTTGCGCCTGGGCGTAACCCAGACGGGCTGCTCTGGTTACTCCTACGTGATCAACTATGCAGACGAGATCGACGACTCGGATGTGGTGTTTGAAGACAAGGGCATCACAGTCATTGTGGAGCCGGACGCGTTAGCGCTCATTGACGGTACAGAAGTCGATTTCATCAAGAACGGCCTGAATGAGGCGTTTAGCTTCCGCAACCCGAATATTTCCGGCGAATGCGGATGCGGTGAAAGCTTCAACGTCTGAAAGGTCCGTAGTAGAATTCAGGGTTTACATTAGACCGTCCGACCGGGCGGTGATTATCATTTATTGAACTAAAGGATTGCCACATGTCAGTAGAGCAAACGCTCTCCATCATCAAACCTGATGGCGTACAAAAGAATCTGATCGGAGAGATATACGGTCGTTTTGAGAAGGCGGGACTGGAAATCGTCGCAGCGCGCATGATGCACCTGTCAAAAGAGCAGGCTGAGGGATTTTATGCGGTGCACAGCGAACGTCCGTTCTTTAACGACCTTGTCAGCTACAAAAACGCGATCGCCAAACATCGCGAAATCATGGGCGCAACGAATCCGGCCGAGGCTGAAGCGGGCACGATTCGGGCCGACTTCGCCGCGAGCATCGAAGAAAATATTTGCCATGGCTCTGATGCCGCGGAAACGGCGGCCGTTGAAATCGCTTACTTCTTCGGCGACGACGGCATTTGCCCGAGGACCCGCTGAGCGGAATAGTCGTGATGGACACTGTTCAAAAAACGAACCTGCTCGGATTGTCGCAAGACGGTCTTGAGCAGTTTCTTGCCGCGCGCGCAGAGAAGCCCTTTCGCGCCAGGCAAATCATGCAGTGGATATATCAGCGCGAAGTGGATGACTTCGATGAAATGACCGACTTGTCGAAGTCCTTGCGTGCAACACTCAAAGCCGATGCCGAGATTATCTCGCCGGAGGTTCAAGTCAGGCACGACGCCAAAGACGGCTGCGTGAAATGGCTTTTCAAGAGTGGTGCGGGACAGGCGGTTGAAACGGTTTTCATTCCTGAAGCGGATCGCGGTACGTTGTGTATTTCCTCGCAAGTCGGTTGTGCGCTGGATTGCTCTTTTTGCGCAACCGGTGCGCAGGGGTTTAATCGAAATCTGACGAGTGCGGAAATCATTGGGCAGGTTCGTCACGCCATTCGTGAATTACCGCGCCGTGATAACGGCGAATCGGCAATTTCCAATGTTGTCCTGATGGGCATGGGCGAACCGCTCGCTAATTATCGCAGCGTGGTGCCCGTGCTGGAGTTGCTGGTTTCAGACTGGTCCTACGGAATGTCGAGGCGGCGAGTCACCGTGAGCACATCCGGGATAGTGCCTCACATCAACAAGTTGTCAGACGATTGCAATGTGGCGCTTGCGGTTTCGTTGCATGCGCCGAATGACCATTTGCGCGATCAGATCGTACCCATAAATAAACTGCACCCGATCGCCACGCTGTTGGATGCTTGCTGGCAGTACGCGGCGAAGCGATCGAATCGATTCATCACGTTTGAGTACGTGATGTTGCGGGGAGTGAATGATTCACTGGCTCACGCGAATCAGTTGGCAGAACTTCTCAAGAACAGGCCAGCGAAAGTAAATCTCATCCCTTTCAATCCGTTTCCAGGTACAGAATTCAAGCGCTCGTCGGTGGAGACTATCCGCGCATTCCAGGTCAGGCTGCGTGACCGGGGTCTTGTCGCTACGACTCGAAAGACTCGCGGTGAGGACATTGACGCGGCTTGCGGACAGCTGGCGGGTAAAGTGAGTGACCGTGTCAAGAATCGCCTCGGCGACAAGCGCGTCGGACCGAGGTCCATAGACGAAAAAACCTCTGATAAAAAAGAGACAAGGGTGTCATCAATATGAGAACAAGCAATCTGAAGGTGGCGAGTGCGATTTGTCTTTTCTTGATGGCGGGCTGTATCTCTTCGACCACGGGTTCTATCACCGAGCCCGTTAGAGATGACGAGGATGCCTCGCAACTCAATTATCAGCTTGGAGCACGCTATTACCAGCAAGGGTCTTACGAGCTGGCTCGAGATCGCCTGTTACTGGCAACAGAGATCGATCCGAAGATGGCCGTTGCTCATACGACGCTGGCTCTCACGTACGAAGCACTTGATAACAACAGGCTCGCAACAGAGTCCTATGAACGAGCGGTCCGCGCCGCGCCGAAGGATTTCTCTGTTCAGAATGCCTACGCCGTCTTTATGTGCCGGCAAAAGAACTTTGAGCAAGCGAGGAAGTTTTTTGATAAAGCCGCCAGCCATCCGGAAAATGACGACTCTGAGGTAACACTGACGAACGCGGGCGTTTGTTTGACGCAGAAACCGGATTTGGTGGTTGCCGAACAGTATTTTCGACTGGCGCTCGAGCGCAAAACGAATTACCCGGACGCACTGCTGCAACTTTGTTTGCTGAAGTTTCAGAACAAGGATTACTTAAGCGCGCGTGCGTTCTTGCAGCGGTTCATATCGACCAATGCTCCGAATGCCAGCATCTTGTATCTGGCTTCTCGCATTGAAGACTTGCTCGACAATGACCGCGGTCGTGTTGAATTTGAAGATCAGCTGATTCGGGAATTCCCGACCTCGCCCGAGGCGCGAAAGGTATTGGGCTCTGAGTAATGAGTGAAGAGAAGGACAAAGCGTCAGAGGTGATGATGGATGATGAGTCACAGGGCCCTGTCGGCGGAGAGCGTCTGAGCGAGGCCCGTCGTGAACTGCAGATTCCTGTCATTGACATCGCCAAGGAACTTCATATTGACGAGTACAAGGTGCGCGCGCTGGAGAACAATGACTTCGGCGTCCTTGGTGCACCAGTCTTCGCCAAAGGACATCTCAGGAAATACGCGCAACTGGTCAAGGTAGATGAAGCCGATGTTATGGCTGATTACTATCGACTCAATCGCTCATCGGACGTGCAAACGGTTGTTTTCACCAGACCGACACTGTACCGGACCGTTTCGCCGCTACCCTGGGTGGGGGCCATTGCGGTTATCGTCATCGCAGCGACTGCGTATTGGTGGTTTACGTCCCGCGAGACACCACCGGTTCGGCCGGTGACCGGCGAGATTGCTCCCTTACCGCAGGAAACAGACGTTGCCGCTCCTCCGTTGCAGGACGACGTCGAAACCCCGGATGAAGCGGCAACAATCGAGCCGGAAGTTGTTCCCGAACCAGAGCAAGATTCGCTGCCGATCGTGACAGAAGACCCTCTTGCCATGAGTTTGAGTATCACGTATTCGGGCGATTGCTGGACTGAAATTACCGATGCGAGCGGACGTCGTCTGTTTTTCGCTTTGGGTAAGTCAGGTCGAACAGTGGATCTCACCGGCGCAGCCCCATTCAATGTGCTTTTCGGCGATGCCGCAAATGTGAGCCTTGTCGTTAACGGTTCAGCTTTCGATATTCCGACCGCGAACCGTCGCGGGCGGACGGCCAGATTGACGATTACAGGATCATGAGTACTAAACCCAGAGCCATTCGCGGGATGAACGATATCTTGCCCGGAGTCTCGGATACCTGGCGGTATCTGGAAACGGCCGTCCAGGAAATTGTTCGATCATACGGCTACTCCGAAATACGTCTGCCGTTGCTTGAGCATACCGATCTGTTCAAGCGTTCGATCGGCGAAGTCACGGATATTGTCGAGAAGGAGATGTACACGTTTTCCGATCGCAATGGCGAGAGCTTGACGTTGCGCCCTGAGGCCACCGCCGGAGTGGTGCGCGCGGGCATGACCAATGGCCTGTTCCACAATCAGAAGCAAAAGTTGTGGACGTCGGGCCCCATGTTTCGCTATGAAAAACCGCAGGCAGGCCGATATCGGCAGTTCTACCAGTTTGATGTCGAGGCCGTAGGCTACGATGGTCCCGATGTCGATGCCGAGCTGATTATCATGAGTGCGCGCATGTGGCAGCGCCTGGGAATTTCCAAAATACGTCTGGAAATTAACTCGCTGGGCACGACGGAGGCACGAGTTCGCTACCGGACGGCGCTGGTCGAGTACTTCTCCGGCGTGAAAAATCAGCTGGATGAGGATAGTATTCGCCGCCTTGCGCAGAATCCGCTCAGGATCCTGGATAGCAAGAATCCCGATATGCAGGCGATTGTAGAGGCCGCGCCGGTCATGTTGGATTATCTGGATGAGGAATCGGCCGAGCATTTCCGTGGCCTCAAGACGTTGCTGGATGCCGCGGGTGTCAGCTATACCGAGAATCCGCGCCTGGTTCGCGGACTAGATTATTATTCGCGAACGGTGTTTGAGTGGGTCACTGATGCACTGGGGTCTCAAGGAGCAGTATGCTCAGGCGGCCGCTATGATGGCCTCGTCGAGAAGCTGGGCGGGCGCGCGACACCTGCGGTCGGTTGGGCGATGGGTATTGAACGATTCGTTGCGCTGTTTGAGGCTTGTGGCGGAGAAGTACCGGCGCCGCAGGCCGATGTCTATATTGCGGCGCTTGGCGATGGAACGTTGCAACGGGCTTTTGCTTTGGCGGAGGAACTGCGTGACAGCGTAGACGGCATTCAGGTCGAAATGAATCTGGGTGGTGGCAGTTTTAAGTCGCAAATGAAACGTGCTGATAAAAGTGGTGCGCAGTTTGCGTTGATATTGGGTGAGCAAGAGCTTGCCGATGCTTGTGTAGGACTCAAACCCTTGCGTAGCACGGACGAACAATCCAGTGTTGCGTTGGATGATCTGGCGGAAACGCTGGCGAAGAAACTCAGTTAAGGGCAGTTTTGTGGACGATTTACTTTCAGAAAAAGAACAGATTGATCAATTCCGGTCCTGGTGGTCGGAGTACGGTGCATACGTTATTGGCGGCATTGTGATTGGTGCGGGCATGTTGATTGGTATCAACTATTACCAGTCGGCCAAGCTTGAGGCACAGCTTGCGGCATCCACTGCATACGAAGCACTCATCGCACAGGTTGTTGACGGCGATCTTGATGAAGCTGAGGCGATTGCAAACGAGATTGCTACGGAGTTTGGCGATACCACTTATGTGGGTCAGGCCGGACTCGCCATGGCGCGATTGTATATGGACAAGAATCGCGATCAGGACGCGGCGGATGCACTGCAGACGGTCATCGATGGCAACGCAAATGATGAGTTAAAGCAGGTAGCGCGACTGCGACTGGCGCGTATTTATCTTTATCAGGACAAGGCGCAGGAAGTTCTAGATTTGCTAGCCGGAAACGATGTTGAGGCATTCGCTTCTGCATACGGTGAGATTCTTGGCGATGCTTACACGGCCTTGGGCCGTATTGCTGAAGCTCAGGATGCCTATCAGAAGATTCTGATGAATCCCGCGTCTCAGAGCACCGTCGATCAACAGCTTGTGCAGTGGAAGGCGCTCGATCTTCCCGATGTCACATCGCTGCCAGAAACGTCTGAACCAGAGCCTTCCGAGACAGTCGAACAAGATGCATCGGACTCTGAGGAAGTTGAGTGAACAAGTTTTGGCGATTAGCTGGGCTGATCGGATTACTTGCAGCTTCAATGCTGCTGTCGTCCTGTGAACTCTTTGGTGACAAGGACGAAGAAGCAGAGCCAAAAGAGCTGGTCAAGCTCCAGAACAAACTGAACATAAAGAAACTATGGAACACCAAGGTCGGTGGTGATTCTGAATTTTTGCTGGTTGGGTTACAACCAGTGGGAGACGGAAATCGCATTTATGCGGCCAGTCAGGATGGCAAAGTCCTGGCAGTCGATCCGGACTCCGGTAAGCAACATTGGAAGCTGGACCTTGAGATGGGGCTTTCGGCAGGCCCCGCCGTAAACGAAGGCATGGTCGCCGTTGCATCAGAAGACGGCTACATTATTTTGCTGGATGCGAATTCCGGGGCCGAACAGTGGCGCGTTTATGTTGGCGGTGAAACGCTGGCCAGGCCATTGATCGAGAGCGATGCGGTTATTGTGCAGACCAATGATAATCGCCTGGTTGTGCTTTCACGATTCGACGGTCGGCAGCGCTGGGAAAGCGAGCAGACAATGCCGGCGCTGACAATGCGCGGTGCGTCGTCGCCGGTGATGGTTGGTTCAAGTGTGATCGCTGGCTTTGATAATGGTCGACTGGTCGCCTTTAATCTCGACACGGGTGATATCGTCTGGGACGCCATGCTGGCACTGCCCACCGGACGTTCGGATCTTGATCGGCTGGCGGATATTGATGGCGCTATCGTGGCCATCGGCCAGGACGTTTACGCGGCAGGCTATCAAGGCCGCGTGGCCGCTATCGCAGCCGAATCAGGGCAGATGCTATGGTCGCGGGAAATATCGACGTATGAAGGAGTCGCCGCCGACTGGAACAGTGTCTACACGGTGACGGATGATGGCGAAATTATTGCCCTGACCCGCAGCAATGGTGCGGAGTTATGGCGAAATGATGATCTGTTACGCCGGGAACCGACGCTGCCGATACCCTTCCAAACGACAGTTGTCGTTGGAGACTTCGAGGGCCGCCTGCATTTCTTCAGCGGACTTGACGGGGGCGCACTTGCCCGGACCCGCTTCGGCAGCAAGGCCATCACGATCGACCCTGTCGTCATAGGCAACCGCCTGTACGTGCAAAGCGATGATGGCAGCTTAGGTGCCTTCGAAATCGTTCAGGAGCGTTTGCAGCGCAAAGCGCCGGAAGTCGTGGATGAACCTGCCGACGACGAGTCCTGATCGGCCGCGGTGAAGGTGCCTATTTATGCTCCCCGTCATAGCACTAATTGGCCGACCTAATGTCGGCAAGTCGACGTTATTTAACCGACTGACTCGCTCTCGCGATGCTCTGGTCGCCGACTACCCCGGGCTGACTCGGGATCGCAAATACGGTTTCGGCAAACTCGGCCCAATTCCCTACCTGGTCATAGATACCGGCGGTGTTGCCGGTGGCGAGGAAGGTATCGAAGAAGCGATGGTCGAGCAGACTATTGTCGCCCTGCAGGAAGCGGATCTCGCAATCATCATGGTCGATGGCCGTAGCGGCCTTACTGCGGCGGACGAACACGTTGCTGCACTCGCCCGCAAGCACGCGAAGAAGACCTGGCTGGCCGTCAACAAGGCGGAAGGTCTTGACGAGGCAATGGCCAATAGCGAGTTTCACGCCCTTGGTATCGGTGAGCCCATTGCTGTATCGGCCGCTCACGGTGACCGCATCGCTGCGCTCATGGAAGAGGTCCTGGCTGTTTTTCAGTCTCCCGAGCCCGATGAAGATGAAGATGACGTTGTCGAGGATGAAGAAGATCGTGAGCTAAAAATAGCCGTTGTCGGACGCCCGAATGTTGGTAAATCGACCTTGATCAATCGCCTGCTCGGCGAAGACAGGCTGGTGGTTTTCGATCAGCCCGGAACAACCAGAGATAGTGTTGCTGTGCCGTTTGAGCGCAACGATCGCAAGTACGTGTTGATCGACACGGCCGGCATTCGCCGCAAGGCGCGCGTCCATGAAACGATAGAGAAGTTCAGTATCGTGAAGGCGCTGCAGGCGATCGAGCAAGCCCAGGTCGTAATCTCTGTTCTTGACGCGCATGAAGGCGTAACGGAACAGGATGTCAGTCTGCTGGGTCTCGTGATGGAGCGCGGTCGTGCTCTCGTCGTGGTAACGAATAAGTGGGACGGACTTTCCTCTGATCATCGCAAGAAAGTGCGCGACGACCTTGAGCGTCGACTACCGTTTCTGGATTTTGCGGAACGCATCACCATATCGGCGCTGCATGGCACGGCTGTTGGTGACTTGTTACCGGCCGTTGAGCGAGCCTATAACGCAGCCATGCGAGATATGTCCACGACCGAACTGACCAACGAGCTGGAAGCTGCCCTGATTGCGCATCCAACGCCACTCGTGCGCGGTCGCCGCATCAAACTGCGGTATGCGCACCAGGGTGGACGAAACCCCCCGGTTATTGTGATCCACGGTAATCAGGTCGAGCGTCTGCCGGAGTCGTATCGCCGCTACTTGATCAATCGATTCAGAAAAGCATTTAAACTTAAGGGCACGCCGGTGCGCCTGGCCTTCAAGAAGGGCAAGAATCCCTTTGAGGGACGACGGAATACGTTGACGCCGAGGCAGGAACGCAAGCGCAAACGCCTGATGAAAAAGGTCAAGAAATGAGTGCTGCCCGACAATTGTTCACATACGACGGAAACTTCCGTATGCATCGGGCAGGTCATCTGCAGTCACCGACGATGGCTTATGAAACCTGGGGCGAACTGAACGAGGCCAAAGACAATGCTGTCCTGATCTTCGGTGGCTTGTCACCGTCTGCTCATGCCGCATCATCGGAGGGCGATATGTCCCCGGGCTGGTGGGAGGACATGATCGGTTCGGGTCTGCCTATCGACACGGACAAGTATTTCGTTATTTGTGTCAACTCGCTGGGAAGTTGCTTCGGTTCCACAGGTCCTGCGTCTATCGACCCGGATACCGGCGAACAGTATCGGCTGACGTTTCCGATACTGACACTGGAAGACATCGCCGATGCAGCTTATCTGGTCGTTCTGCATCTGGGAATCGCTTGTCTGCACACCGTCATCGGTTGTTCGATGGGCGGCATGAGCGGCCTCGCATTTTGCGTGCGCCACCCCGCTGCCGTGAGCCGTTTTGTGTCGATTTCGTCCGCCACTCGAGCGTTGCCGTTTTCGATCGCAGTGAGGTCGCTGCAACGGGAGATGATTCGCTCCGACCCCAAATGGCTCAATGGCGAATACGACCTGGATGATCCACCTATTACCGGACAGCGCCTCGCTCGCAAGTTGGGCATGATGACGTATCGCTCTGCTGAAGAGTGGGCACAGCGGTTTGGACGAGAGCGTGCGACCGACCATGCTCAAAGCGAAGATCAGTTCGTCGCGGAGTTTTCCGTGGAGTCTTATCTTGAAAATCACGCGAAGAAGTTCAGTGGTGCCTTCGACCCGAATTGCTACCTGTATCTTTCGCACGCCTCCGATTTGTTTGACCTGGCCGAGTACGGCGGTTCGCTGGCGGCTGGTTTCAAGCGACTGCAGCTGGATCGGGCCATGGTTGTCGGTGTCAGAACTGACATCCTGTTCCCGGTCGAGCAACAGCGGGAGCTCGCCGATGGCATTTCGTCGGTGTGTCCGGATACGCGACTCGTGGAGCTCGACTGCATTCGCGGTCACGATTCATTCCTGGTCGACATGGACGCATTCCGCCCCGTAATCTGCGAGTTTTTCGAAAGCTGCTGCGAGCAGTAGGAGCGCGCCCTGCGCGCGAAAAACCACTAATCCAGAAATATCGCCGGATCAACCGCCGTGCCGTTCAGGTAAGTCCCAAAATGCAAATGTGGCCCGGTAACACGCCCCGTCGCGCCAACAGCGCCCAGAATATCTCCAGTTGCGACCTGTTGACCTTCTGCAACCGCTATCTCACTCATGTGGCAGTACATCGTAATGAATCCCTGCCCGTGGTCGACAAGTACCGTATTGCCGTTGAAGAAGTAGTCGCCTGTTGCCGCGATCGTGCCGGCGCGTGGCGCGACAATAGGCGCGCCACTGCCGGCCGAAATATCCATCCCCTTGTGCGGTGATCGGGGTTGATCATTGAAGAACCGCCGATAGCCGAAACTGTCACTCTGGGCTCCCGGGACAGGGGCCGCGAGAGACAGACCGTCGACCGGTTTTTTGGTGAAGCTTGTCAGGACAGCATCGATGATTTTTCTCTCGCCCCAGATACGGTCCAGTTCTTCCTGGTTCTGTTCAACGAAGCTCTTGTTCTCGACGGTTATCCGTTGCTCACGATAGTCGTGGCCGGAAATGTCTACAGAGGCAGGCTCTCCATTGACAGAAATTTGAATCACTCCCGGTTCCGTATCCAATGCGATGCCGGCGACAGCCACCCATTGGTCGTCGCGCTGCATAACGAGCAGCGGCTTGTCGTTCAGAGTGACCTCCGGCGCGGCATTGTTAACGCTGCCGACTTCGACAATGGCAATTCCACCGGGACGGAGGGATTGTTCGGTCGCGCTTGCCATCGCTGTCGCAGCAAGACACAGAAAAATCGAAACCAGCGTTAGACGATTAATCATTGCTAATTACCTTTGTGACTGTCGCCGTGAATTCTCCCCGGGCCAGGTGCGTTCTGACGTCGTCGCCTGTTTTGATATCGGCAACATTCATCAGGACCGCATCCGAGTCTTCGCGTTTTACAATTGCGTATCCCCGGTCCAGTGTTGCCAAAGGGCTAACGGAATGCAGTGCCCGGCCAAGCAAGGCGATTTTGTGGCTGGTATCCGACACGCTATTGCGGGTGGCCGTGGCCAGGCGCTGCCGTAGCTGATTGAGCTGGTTAATGGACCGTTGCACCGACAACGCGGGCGAGAGCTTCAATAATTCACCGCTGGTCGTCTGCAACTGATTTTGTTGCCGCAGCAGCTGCTGTTGGATCGAAGAAGTCAGACGTCCACTGTACTCGCGCAAACTGTCTCGTTGACGCTGCAGCGTCGCTGCCGGGCTGCTGGCAACGAGGCGCCGACCCAGCCAATCGAGTTCCTGCGCCTTGTCCTCCAAAGCGCGTTGTCCAACTCTTGCGATACGCGTGGCAAGACCGGCAATTCGGCGCAGCCAGTCATCTTGACTGGGAACGATAATCTCGGCCGCGCCCGAAGGCGTGGGTGCTCGCACATCAGCGACGAAATCCGCAATCGTGAAATCGACTTCATGTCCCACTGCACTGACAACCGGTATAGGGCAGTCCACTATGGCGCGCGCCAGAAGCTCATCATTGAATGCCCACAGATCTTCGAGGGAGCCGCCGCCGCGGCAGACGATGAGCACATCACATTCATCTCTGTCGACGGCTTGCGACAATGCACTGATCAATTCGCCCGGTGCCGCATCTCCCTGTACCGCAGCGGGGTAAATGACAATCGGGATCGCAGGAAAGCGACGGTTGAGCACGCTCAGGACGTCACGGATGGCCGCGCCGCTAGGCGATGTGATCACACCGATGCGATTGGGTAATTCAGGCAGTGCCTGTTTTCGATCCTCATCGAACAGTCCTTCATTGGCCAGCTTCAGCTTGAGCGCGTCAAAGCGTCGTTTCAGGATGCCTTCGCCAGCGGGTTCGAGCTGCTCGATGATCAGCTGATAGTTGCCGCGGGCCTCATACAGGCTGACCCGGCCGTAGGCCAATACGCGGTCGCCATTCTTGAAGCCTATCGCCGGCGCACGCTGGCGTTGACGGAACCAGGCCGCGCTGACCTGGGCGGCATCGTCTTTCAGACTCAGATAAATGTGCCCCGAAGCCGGCCGCGACAGGTTAGATATTTCGCCTTCCACCCAAAGTCGGGTCATTCCCTGTTCGATAAGGGTTTTGACGCGCCGATTGAGCTGACTGACGGAAATTGCGGCGATTACAGGGTCATTCGATTGCATCTTTGCAGTATATCGAACCTCATGCCGTTTACCCGCAAATCTGAGCCGCGTACAATTGGCCGATTAACCTCACAAAACTGAAGACCTATCCATGCGAATTAACCTATGCGTATAGCCAAGGAAGCCCTCACATTCGACGACGTCCTCTTGCAGCCCGGATACTCCGAGGTGTTGCCCCGTGAGGTTGATCTGTCCACATCATTAACCCGGGAAATCCGGTTGAATATTCCGCTGTTGTCGGCGGCAATGGATACCGTTACCGAGTCGCGGCTCGCGATAGCGCTCGCCCAGGAAGGCGGTATGGGCATTGTTCACAAGAACATGGCCATCGAAGAGCAGGCGAGACAGGTCTTGATGGTGAAGAAGTTTGAATCCGGCATGGTCCGCAAACCGATCACCGTCGGGCCGGACATGACGATACGCGAGGTCATTGATCTGACGCGCTCACTCGGTATTTCGGGTGTCCCGGTTGTTGATGGAAGGAAGACGGTTGGCATCGTTACGCATCGCGATCTTCGCTTTGAGACCAAACTGGATGCACCCGTATCGACAGTGATGACACCCAAAGACCGGCTTGTGACCGTTCAGGAAGGTGCCGACGACGAAGAAGTGATGTCTTTGCTGCATCAACACCGCATTGAGAAAGTTCTCGTCGTGGATGACAACTTTGAATTGCGGGGCATGATCACCGCCAAGGATTTTCAGAAAGCGAAAGACTTCCCGATGGCCTGCAAGGACAGCAGCGGCGCATTGCGCGTTGGTGCGGCGGTTGGTACGGGTTTCGATACGGATGACCGTGTGGATGCTTTGGTCGAGGCGGGAGTGGACATACTGGTTGTCGACACATCCCACGGACATTCAAAAGGTGTGCTCGAGCGTGTGACAAGGGTGAAGTCGGCCCATCCGGGCGTGCAGGTTATTGGTGGCAATATCGTCACTGCAGACGGCGCGTTGGCCTTGGTAAATGCCGGAGCTGACGGTGTCAAAGTCGGAATTGGTCCGGGCTCCATTTGTACGACACGAGTTGTCGCGGGCGTCGGTGTTCCGCAGATTTCGGCCGTAGCGGAAGTGGCCGAGGCATTGAAAAAATCCGGCATCCCCTTGATTGCCGACGGCGGCATTCGTTATTCAGGTGATATCGCAAAGGCGCTGGTCGCCGGTGCGCATTGCGCGATGATCGGTGGTCTTTTCGCCGGTACGGAAGAATCGCCAGGCGAAGTCGAGCTCTACCAGGGACGCTCCTACAAGGCCTATCGTGGCATGGGTTCTGTCGGCGCGATGGGCGGCTCGCACGGTTCTTCGGATCGTTACTTCCAGGATGCGACCGAAGAGCTTGAGAAGCTTGTGCCGGAAGGCATCGAAGGTCGCGTGCCCTATAAAGGCGCGTTTTCAGCGATCGTTCACCAGCTTATCGGTGGCATACGGGCTGCGATGGGTTATACCGGAAGCGCCAGCATTGACGAGATGCGGACCAAGCCGCAGTTCGTGAAAATCACGGGGGCCGGCATGGCCGAAAGCCATGTACACGATGTATCGATCACCAAAGAAGCCCCTAACTACCGCAGCAAGACCTAGGTTTATGCACCCAGACATTCATGCCCATCGGCTGCTGATACTCGATTTCGGCAGCCAGTACACACAGTTAATTGCCCGGCGCGTTCGCGAGCATGGCGTTTACTGCGAGATACATCCCTGGGACATATCGGATGAGGATATTGATGCGTTCAATCCGAACGGCGTGATCCTGTCAGGTAGCCCGGAGTCCGTGCATTTTGAGGACGGGCCGCGGGTGTCGCATCGCGTGTTTGAACTAGGCGTCCCGGTTCTGGGCATCTGTTACGGCATGCAAACAATGGCAGCGGAGCTCGGCGGCAAGGTCGAATCGTCTTCGCACCGTGAGTTTGGTTATGCCGAAATCACACCAAATGACTCGAGCTTGTTTGCAGGACTGAGCGACGAAGACGGGAAGTCAGTCCTCAAAGTATGGATGAGTCATGGCGATCGCGTCGCGGCAATACCGCCGGGATTCAAGGCGACCGCCAGCAGTTCGAACTCACCGCTCGCGGCGATGGAAGATACGTCCCGGCATTTTTACGGGGTGCAATTTCACCCCGAAGTCACACACACATTGCAGGGACAGGAAATACTGCGCCGCTTTGTGCGCGATATCTGTGCATGCCCGGGCGACTGGACAGCAGGCAACATTGCCTCCGATGCGATAGATAATATCCGCAAACAGGTGGGTGACGGCAAGGTGCTGCTGGGATTGTCCGGTGGCGTGGACTCATCGGTCGTTGCTGCCTTATTGCACGAAGCGATCGGTGATCAGCTGGTCTGCGTTTTTGTCGACCACGGCTTGCTGCGCCGCAACGAAGGCGATCAGGTGATGGAGACTTTTGCCGAGCACATGCACATCAACGTGATTCGCGTGAATGCAGCGGACCGATTTTTCAACGCACTGGAAGGGGTCTCCGACCCGGAAGAGAAGCGCAAGATCATCGGCGGACAATTCATCGAAGTGTTCGATGAAGAAGCACACAAGCTTGACGGTATCGAATGGCTGGCGCAGGGAACGATTTATCCGGATGTCATCGAGTCCGCGGGTGCGAAGAGCGGAAAGGCGCATGTCATCAAGTCACACCACAACGTCGGTGGTCTCCCTGAATACATGCGTATGTCGCTGGTTGAGCCGCTGCGCGAACTCTTTAAGGACGAAGTCCGTCGCCTGGGACTGGAGCTGGGCTTGCCTCGGGACATGATCATGCGCCACCCGTTCCCGGGCCCTGGTCTCGGTGTGCGAATTCTGGGCGAGGTCAAAAGAGAGTTCGCCGCACTGCTGCAACTCGCCGACGATATCTTCATCGAAGAGCTCCGCAAGAATGATCTGTACGATAAAACCAGCCAGGCATTCGCCGTTTTCCTGCCGGTCAAATCGGTTGGTGTCATGGGCGATGGTCGCAAGTATGACTATGTTGTCGCATTGCGTGCCGTGGAGACAATCGACTTCATGACCGCGCGCTGGGCACACTTGCCCTATGAATTTCTTGAGCACGTCAGCTTGCGCATCATCAATGAAATTGACGGCATATCCCGCGTTACTTACGACATCAGCGGCAAGCCTCCTGCTACTATCGAGTGGGAATAAAAAACTGAGGGAAGTTGGATGCCAGAGATAAGCGCGTTTGGTTGGTTGCATACCATTGTAGGGATTCTCGCCTTACTCACTGGCTTCTACACACTGATACGTTTCAAAGTCATCCGCTTCAGTCAGCCGACGGGACGCGCGTACCTGTTGCTGACTCTGGTTGCCGCCGCCTCAGCACTTGGAATATACAAGCACGGCGGTTTTGGTGTGGCACATTTCCTTGCCGTACTGACGATTCTTGCGGTACTCGTTGGCGCGGTCGCTGAAAAAACCACGCTCTTCGGCAAGCTGTCGCGATACCTTCAAGCCGCCAGCTATTCAGCGACTCTCTTGTTCCATATGATTCCGGCGATTACAGATGGCCTGATGCGTTTGCCGACAGATGGACCGATTGTCACTGACATAGAGGACCCACTGTTGCGCGGTTTTTATCTGGCCTTTCTGGTTGCTTACGTCGTTGGTTTTTCTCTGCAAGTGATTTGGCTGCGCAAGCATCCTGAGTCGTAGTAATGACGTCTGGTTGGGCGCAAGACGACATGGACGGTATGCGAGCAGCGCTGGCCGAAGCGGAAGCTGCAGCAAGTGAAGGCGAGGTTCCTGTTGGTGCGGTCGTTGTTGTCAACGGCGAGATTATCGCGACGGGTCGCAACTGTTCCGTCGGAAAATGCGATCCCAGCGGACATGCCGAGATAGTTGCGCTACGAGCCGCCGGTGCGAACTCCGCTAACTACAGACTCCCCAACGCAACGCTCTACGTAACGCTGGAGCCGTGTGTCATGTGCACGGGGGCGATTGTTCAGTCGAGAATAAAGCGTGTTGTGTTTGGTGCCTACGACAAAAAAGCAGGAGCACTGGGAAGCGTTGAGGATTTGTCAGAGTCCCGTGCGCTCAATCATCGATTCGAAATCAACGGTGGTGTGCTGGCCGACGAATGCTCCGGAATTTTGCAGGAATTCTTCGCAGCGCGGCGTTAAGCGTCCGGCGCTTTGGCTTCTGATTCGGCGAGCTCTATTTCGGCCTCAGACGGACTATTGGGTTCTTCTTTCTCTGTAAGCCACTTCAAAATATTGTAGTAAGCGCGAATGTTATTGACGTACAGCACTGGCTCCCACCCCCGGGCATAGCCGAACGGCAGCTGCGAGTACCACTTCCGCTGCGACAACAAGGGCAGCGCATCGCTCATGTCGACCCAGGTGTCCGGATCGCCACCCTGTATTTCAACAATCGTGCGCGCATCCTTGATGTGATTGAAGCCGACGTTATAAGCCGCAAGAGCCATCCAGGTTCTGTCCGGTTCAGGGACCGAGTCGGCGACACGCTCCGTTTGCCGTGCGTAAAACTGAGCGCCACCGAAGATGCTGGTCTTCGGGTCAAGTCGATCATCAAGGCCCAAGTACGCGGCGGTATCGAGCGTCAACATCATAATGCCACGCACGCCGGTGGGTGATACGGCCTGGGAACGCCAATGTGATTCCTGATAACCGATGGCGGCCAGAAGTCGCCAGTCGACGCCCCATTCCTCACCGGCGTTCTCAAACATCTCCCGATAGCGCGGTAGCCGGTTTTCAAAATGCCGGATGAAATTTCGGGTACCGACGTAGTCGAACTTCTTCGTGTATCCATAATAGCGATCGTGCACCTGCGCCAGCATTCCGTTGCGGTCGGATTTGATCAGAAAGTCATCAGCTCTTGCCAGCAGTGTGTCCGCTGTTCCTTTAGGAAATCCCCACGCGACCGGATCGCCAATACCCAGATCCAGGGCAACTCTCAGGTCGGGGTAAAAGTGGCGTTGAATATTGAAGTCGGGGGTGTCAGCGACGGTCAGATCGACTTCGCCCATCGCAACTTTGGTTAACAATTCTGCGACTTCGATATCCGCGTTCTCGGCCCACTGCAGCGTGGGGTAAGATTCTTTAATAGATGCCAGGAGATCGACATGACTGCTACTGGCCATGACTTCGATCGAGCGGTCGAGAACATCGTTTATTGACCTGGGTTTGCCCGTGCCCAGCTTGTAGATGAGGTGGACATCAACCGTTTCGTAAGGATGACCGAAATTGAGGTACTCACGGCGACTGTCAGTGATCGATAATCCCGCCGCCGCCATATGCGCCTCGCCGGACAGTATCTTCGGCAGGATTTCTGAAACACTTGCGACGGGTTCGATGATCAGGGTGACGCCCAATTCGTCGGCGAAAGCCTGCGCGAGATCAAACTCCGGGCCCGATGGACCGTCAGGGCTGATGGTGTATGCAGTGGGACTGTCTCGAGTTACAACACGGAGCTCACCGATCTCAAGCACCTGATCCAAAAGAGGGGGAGGGCTTGAACAGGTGCCGATCAATCCGGCAATTGTGATGATGATCAACGTGCGCAAGGGCCGATCTCCGTTCCGACCACCCGATTATGACATCAAGAGAATGTCTTTACGTACTTGACAAGCGAGGTTTTGCTTCCCAATATCGCCTCCGCGATCGTATATAGGAGGGGTGCCAGAGTGGTCGAATGGGCCTGATTCGAAATCAGGTGTACGGTCTCCCGTACCGTGGGTTCGAATCCCACCCTCTCCGCCAACAAGTCAGGTATTCGAGTGGATCGAGAAATAAAAAACGGCCCCTTCTTCAGGGGCCGCTCCAGTACCGGATTTAATTACCTGAGCTTGGCGTCACTCGGCCTCTGCGACGTGATGATGTCCGACCTCAGTCTCCGCTTCGGCGACTTTCGAAAGGTAGCTGGCCCAAAGCTCTGAAGCCTTGTCTGCACCGCCTGATAATTCGGCCAACGCAGCAAACCACTTAACGTCGTCCGGCGATCGATACCACTCCAGATCCGCCATGCCCCCGGACATCTCCCAAATGAAGGCTGCATCCCATTTGCCGGTCTGATAGTGAATCGCCATTATCGGCGGTGGCGTTCCAGCCTTTTCCCCGGCGGGAACGAAATGCTCGGTGATGATTTCCATCGCTGCCTCACGCTGACCCGGCTTAAATGCTACGTGCGTAATGCTCAGGTACTTCGCATCGTCGCCCTGCGTGATGGGTCCTTCATCGTCATCCTGCGCATAAGAAGACACCGACAGAAAACACATTGCTGCTAGCAGCCCAAACGTCTTGCCAATCATTTTTGTTATTGTCATTTAAGATTCCCCATTGTGTGTGTCTATGCAGTTTAGGCGAAATCACGGCCAATGACACCGGTCAGTTGAATATCTGATATCGAAGGATAGGAATGCCTATCGCTTCGGCGACGTGCCTGGAAGGGAAAGCGGGGCACTATGACTTTGCGTATCGATATAAGACCGGCTTGAGGCCGCCGCGAATAGGCCCGGAATACGGCGGAGCATCATCCGCAGATAACTCGACCCTCCGCCATTATTATCGGCAAGCACATGATTTGTAGAATATAAGGAGAAGTGAACACCTTCAGAAGATCATTCTGACAACTAAAAACAACAATGACGGCGCCAATAAACAGCCGACACCGGTATAGAAAGTCGCGGTCATCGCTCCGTAAGGCACGAGCTTAGGATCGGTTGCCGCAAGGCCTGCTGCAACGCCGCTCGTTGTTCCCATGACTCCGACGCCGGCCAGCAATGTGAAATCAGCAAGCCCCTTGCTACCGCCGGTATATTTACCACCAACATAAGCAAGCACCAGGCCAATCGCGATGGCTATCGCCGAGCCATGAATGTGACCGCGCGTCAGTTTGTCGGAGAGGAAATACGAAACCCAGACCAGAATGCCAACGAATGCGAATGCGGTGATCAGCGCATTTTTTGTCAGTACTGATGCAAGTGTTTCAAGAATCACGTTGATCTCCCGGGCCGAAGCGAGCAATGACCGGAAGCAAGGCAAAGCTCGCGACGACGGCCGCTACGCCGGCGATGATCGCCATCCAGCCACTCGATAATGCGGCGATGACATTCTGTTTCGCGGCCATGGCGACCACGATGGGAATGTACATCGCGCTCCAGAAATGAATCCCGGATTGGGTAGGAGTACCAAGATGCAGGCGATGATCATTCAGATTCGACAGAAATATCAGTAGCAACATTGCGATGCCGACACCGCCGACGTTGGCCTGCACACCAATTAATTTGCCGAGTATGTCGCCGACGAAAACGCCAACCAACATACAAAAAGACAGTAACGCCACTCCGTAGATCACCATTCGATTTTTTCCTTTAATTCAGATTTGGTTACCTTACCCATCGAGTTTCTGGGCAGGGCATCCAATACCTTGAGCTGCTTCGGAATCTCGTAAGCGGACATCTTTCCCACGCACCAGTGCTTCAGGTTACCCAGATCGAGATCAGCCTCATCCCGCAAGCCCACGACGGCAGCGACGGATTCTCCCCATGTGTCGTCCTGCACGCCGATGACGGCCACTTCGCTGATGTCATCGTGCGTTAGCAGCACGCCTTCGATTTCCAGTGCGGAGAGCTTGTAGCCACCGGACTTGATGATATCGATCGAAGAACGTCCCATGATGCGGATATACCCGTCTTCGATAACGGCGATATCGCCGGAACAAAACCAACCATCTTTGAAACTCTCTTCAGTGGCTTGCGGGTTGTTCCAGTACTCTTGAAAGACATTCCCGCTTTATCCAGGTCATTCGTCCCGGCGAGAAGGCCGGTGGCGAACCGTTTAACGGATGCATTTACTTCGCGGTATGCAAGCGATTTTTCGCCGTCCACTAGAGCGACGCTGTCACAGTCATTGATCAATTTCGGATAAGTTGTATCACTCATTGCACGGTCCTGATCGTTCAAACAAAAAGCAGGAATCGACCGGCCAGAAAAGCTCGCGGCATTCCAGCGGGACGGATGTGGGAGGTATCGAGAGGCTCGGCGGCCGATAGATGGTTTCCCTGCGTCCGTTGCACTAACTTGCTGAATACTCTAAGAAAGCGTCCCATATTTCATTATTTTAAGGCTCACGGATAATGAATTCTCGGAAGATTTCCCTCGAATCAGGGAAAATGCTGCTGAGGCGGGCAGAGCATCCTCCGCAGCGGACTCACTGCACCGCCAAAATGAGAAAGGCCCCATTCGGGGCCTTTTGCATTTTTGCCGAGTGTGGTTGAGGATGAGAGCCCTGTTCGACTCACGCAGCGCCCATCCCACCCTCTCCGCCAGACAGTCAGGCATTCGTTGAGTCTCCGTCCAGAGACTCGAGTCCGTATGGCTCGAATTACCGGGGTACGATCATGTTCGTTGCGACCCTTCCAGCAGTTCGAGCGAGCGTTTCGGATTCATCAGGCGGATTTCGCGTGATTCCAGCTGTTTCGCGTCTGCGCCTTCGAGCATCAGGCGGCGCAGGTCGCTCGGTGTCAGTTCCGGGTTTAGCGCCAGCAGCTTGCCAGCCAGGTTCAAAACCTGCGGCGACGCCATCGAAGTACCGGACAGCTTGAGGCGATTGCCGCCAGGCACGTAGCTTTCGACCTCGAACCCGTTCGCGTAGAGCTCGACCTTGCCGAGGCTCGTGAAGCTGGTCTCGTTGCCCTCGCTGTCGACCGCGCCGACCGACAGGATGTTCGGGTAGTCGTAGCTGCTGGGGTAGAACTCATCGAATGTCACGTCGTTGTCAGAGTTACCCGCGCTGGTGATGAATAGTATCTCGGGCGCTTCCTGGATTGCCTTGCGGAATGCGGAGTCTCCAATGCTGTAAATCTCGCGCGCCAACGCCCTGCGTTCTTCAGGCGTGCCGCCGGCGTTATGTGCTTCCAGCGCATTTTCGATAGAACGCAAGGAACCACCCCAGCTCATGTTGACGGCGCGCACGCCGTTAGCCTTGAAGTAAGCGATTGACTCGACCAGCGCGGCCGCATCGGCGTGTGCCTGCTCTATGGTCGGTAGTTCGGGGATGATCGTGTGACCGAAAGTCATCCGGGCGACGAGCACGCGGGCAAATGGATTGGCTTCAGCGGCGATACCAGCGACGTGTGTGCCGTGCATGTAATTGCTATACATGTTCAGCGATTCGATGAAGTCCTTTACCTCATCCTGGCTAAGCTGGCTCAACTCCTGGCGAACGGCCGATGCTTCTTCGCTGTCGACCGCCGACTGGAGGTCGGTAATTCCTTTGACCAGCAATTGCAGCTCCATCTCTTCCCGCGGAAATTCGCCTGCGGGAAAGAGCAGGTCTGTCTCTTTCTCGGAGTGCAGGGACCATGCAATGCCGTGCACATCGTCGACGAATCCGTTCTTATCGTCGTCGATGCCGTTGTCAGCGACTTCATCCTCGTTCAGCCAGAGCTGTGACGGCAGGTTGAAGATGTCGGTGTCGACACCGGAATCCCAGACAGCGATGGTTACAGGCTCGGCCTTTTCGCTACCGTCGAACGCGATCTTGCGCGCCTCCCAGATGTCCCGCTTTTCGACACGGTTCGCGGCGATTACCGTGCTTAGCACCTCGTTGACAATGCCTGCGGCCGGGATGAAGTAGTCGATCGTGAATGGCGCTCCGACGAGGCCCGAGACAACGTCGTAGCTGACCTCACCGTTATTTGCGTCAAGCACCGGCTGTATACCGGACTCAATGCTGCCGAGTACGAGAGGTCTGGAGATTATCTCCGAGCTGCCCTTCATGCTCTCCAAATTGTCCTGTACCACGTCGTACGGCATATCGGCGATACGGCGCGCCAGAAAGTCACCGACGAAACCGTTGACGTCCGGTACTTCCTGAATGTGCGCATAGGCGAAAGCTTCGCCCAGCAAGCCCATCGTCAGCCGGTTGGCCTCCTTTGTTTCCAGCGCACGGCGCCGGTCCAGGATGTCGAGGTAGTCCTGCCAGCGCTTCTCAAGTAGCGCGACGGAGCCGAGTACCGCATAGAAATCACGGACGGTTTGGTCGTTAGTGATGTTGTAAGTCTCAAGATCGGATTCAACATCGGCCCTGATCTGGGCCGCCAGATCAAGCAGCACTTGCCGGTTCTGCGGCTCGAACAGCTCAATCGCCTTTATCGACACCATGTAGGTGTGGCGTGGAAGGTCGTCTTTCCTTTCTATGACCGGCCGGTTATCGACGTCTTCCGCCACGGCGGCCACTTCGGGGGGCGGTGAATCCTGCGAGCAAGCTGAAAAGCCAATTACCATGGCGACGAGCGCGAGGCTGCCAAATCTTGTGTGTGACATGGGAACTCCTTTTGAAATTTGTATGCGGTGGATCGCCACTGGGTGTGTGTTCGACCGTAACGATTCCGGAAAGGTCACAAGTATAGCGCCCCGGAACTCGATTTGGTCCCGGAAATTTGGAAATTCCCCGGCAATCGCATAGAGCGCCCGAAGACAGGAAGCTCTGGCGTGTCGACGCGGCCCCAGGGAGTGGAAAGAGGGCGCTATAGACTTCCCCTGCAGCAAGGAAAATAGGGGCGCGGAGCATCCTCCGCGCAAGACTCGCCCCACCGCCATAAATCAAAGCGGGCCCCTTATGGGGCCCGTCTTGATTTTGGCCGAGTGTGGTTGAGGATGAGAACCCTGTTCGACTCACGCAGCGCCCATCCCACCCTCTCCGTCAACAAGTCAGGCATTCGATGAGTCTCTGCGGGGCTTTTTGGTGGTACGGGATCAAGCTGCGGGAAAGCCCAAATACTCGCGCTGGCTTGCCCAGTCGGTCGGCAGGTCAAGCCTACGGACAAGCCGATTGGCCGACAGATCCGGAGGCTGACGTCCGACGACAATTGCTTCGACACGTAACTCTGTGGGTAGTATGGCAAGGTCACCAGCCATTCGCGGGGTACTGACAAATTAACTTCCCGATTCGTGCAGTTTTCCATGAACGTGCTAGTTACATTGCGGCCGCACATTTCCAAGACGCAAAGGCGCGCTGTCTGAACAATCGATAATGTTCGATAGTCACTTGTCAATACCCTTGAATTAACTTAATCACCCTCGTTCACGTTAATTGCCGCTCAATAGTGTGATGCGCCGCACGTATTGCGCCCGAGTCTTGCTCACACTTTAGGAGATCGCCGCAGGATTATGTTTTGATCGCCAAGTTCTTTGTATTTCTGGTGCAAGACTCACACGCAATATCCAGAATCCACAAGAGAATACATTGAATCTGCAGCGACATGAATACGAGACGCTGGCTTACAGGAACCAGCGGATTTCGAGGAATAAGGAAGTCATTCTTTATCGTCGTTGTAGTCTGATGATTCTGATTATTGCAATGCCCATAATGGCGTTTATCGCAGTCGGCCCAAAGAATATCCTCTCAAACCGCGCAGCAGAAAAAATCCCGCAAGCAATTTGCAACTCCAACGGCAGTTCCGAATCGATCGACGAATCGAAATGCGATACCGTGGATACGACGACGCCACCGCAACCTTCCGTAGGTAGTTTTTCGAGCAAGAATACACACTTCAGTCCGACGACTGTTCGTGACGATGACGCGAGCAGCGCGCGTCAGGACAGACGTACACAAAGTCTTAGAGCCTGGAATGTCGATCTGCCCGACTCCAGTGGGCTGCAATTTGGCCACACGATGACAGAATTGTGTGCCATCGGAGTGGCGGATCAGGCGTTTCGGTGTAGTGAAGCTAATGTCGACTCTGCTGCTGACTCGTCCGGGGCTCGCTCGGCACTGGTCGCCAATTCCGGGCACAGCATTTCCGGTCACGTGCTGAACGGCGAGGGCATAGGGCTGGCCGGCGTTAGTGTCGTAGCCTCTC
>JAACFM010000129.1 GCA_009937445.1 Gammaproteobacteria bacterium
TTTCGCACCGGGCAGTATTTCAGGCTCACCCGCGGCAGTGACGCGATGAATGCGTTGCTGTGTTTCAGCCGTGAGCTGATCCATCCTGACGTCGCGAATATCTCGGGCACCCAGCGCAACAAACTCACCGAGCTTCGCCTTGCTGCCCCCTAAACCGCTAACCGGATACTCCGCGTCCATTGGCCAGCAGTGCGACATGAACTGACATTCGTACGGCTTGTTGCAGTGTGCGCCGACACCGATAACGGGCAGTGGACCGGATACAGCCTCGCGCGCCTTCGCGACAAGTTCGAGCACCGCGTACTCCATGGCACGAACTTGCTCGGTCAGATCATTCTTGCGTAACAATCCATCGTAGTTGTCATCGCCCGCGTAGACGAATTGATTGTCGATGTGAGCAAGCGACATCGACAAAACCTTGATTCCTGAATTTCGCAGGACCCAATCCTGAATCGCGCAATCCAGCACGTGGTAGTCCTTCACCGAGGTGGATGCCTTCACCTCGATAACGTGCCAGCCGTCGCCCTCAGGAATCATTACATCCGCTCGGATCAGGATGTTCTCGTGTCGAAACGACGCCTCAAAAATCGGGAACTCGGCGCGCTCGATCAGTCGGCGGGTCTCGGCAACCATCGTCTTGAAGTCAAAGGCGACCTCAACAGACTCATCGCTACCGTAGAGTTGCTGAGCGATATCACCGACCTGATTACCGCCCGCAAACAGGGACTCCATCTGGCTCGTGATAACTGCCAGCTCATTGTGGTGCTTTTCCAGATGCAGCTTTTTGGCGCACTGCCAGGCCGATATGAGCCGCGACTTGGAGAGGTAGGGCTTTCTCTGGGCCATCTGCGCTCTTATCTCATCCCAGCCGCAATCCCGTTCAATGTCTGGGACAGCGCAGCACGCCGCTTCCTCGTGATGGCATCGCCGCTGTCATCCAGAACCGCCGCCGCCAATGATTTCAATTCGCCGACGAGTTGTCTGCCGCCCATACCAACCGCCGCCTGGTCCATCGCCGCCGCAAGCCTGACTGTCAGTTCATCCGACAGATCACCACTGCGCGTTAGCTGCTCGACATACGCCAGGGCAACCACCGGCTCCGCTGGCCAGGTCACCTGCGTCTGCTGCTGCGGATTGAAAACACCGCCCTGATCCGCCAGGAGAGCTGCTGCAATTTCGTTCTCAGACAGGTATTCACTGGGCGAGAGTGCGAACACGTCTAATCCGCGCAGTATCTCGGTGCCGTAAATCCGGCCGTTATACCAGTAAGTGGACCAGTATCCACCGGTGGCCAGATGCTCCTCATCGATCGGACCGCGATCGAAGTATGCGATCTCCTGCGGGTTGGCCGAGTCCGTGAAGTCAACGACGGACAGCCCGCCCTGGTACCAGGCCTGAACGAAAATGTCGCGGCCCGGGACGGGAATGATGGAGCCGTTGTGTGCCACGCAGTTTTCTGATTCAACCTGAGGCGCTGGCATCTTGTAGTGACTCTGAAACTCCAGCTTGCCGTCGACGATGTCATAGATCGCGTCCGCACCCCAATCCAGCGGATCGTACGCACGACAGCGAGGCCAGTTACCGCCGCCCCACTCATCGGTGAAAATGACTTTCGTTCCATCGTTGTTGAACGTCGCGGAATGCCAGTACGCAAAACCTTCGTCAACGACCTCGTCGATGCGCGTTGGGTTCAGCGGGTCGGAGATATCAAACAGGATACCGTTGCCAGAGCATGCACCGCCGGCTATCCCGAGCTCAGGAAATGTAGTGATGTCATGGCACTGATCTGTCTGGTAGGTCTCCTGCGTATCGTCACCGTGATCGCCGCCGCGCCAGAGTCCGGCCAGCGCACCCGTTTCCGGGTCTGCGAATACGGCAGGGCTATCCACAATTCGTGACTTGGAGGGATCATCGATCGGGATTTCTATGACGTCGATGCGGAACAACGCCGTCCGATCGTCACCCGGAAGTTCGCTGATGCAACCTTCCATCTCTTCTTCATCGCGTACCCCTCCGGTTCCGGAGTTGTAAACAATGATCTTGCCGTCTTCTTTCCCCTCGGATACCACCGAATGCGTGTGCGAACCGCGACAAGTCTGGACCTGTCCGACCTGCCTCGGCGCAGTCAGGTCACTGATGTCAAAAACGCGGAGTCCCATGAAACGCTCGGGGCTGACGTCTTCACTAACACCGGTGGCCCCACAGTCAACTCGTCCCAGCGATTGTTCTACCGACATGATCAGGATATCGCCGACGATGGACACATCGCCCTGACCACCGGGGCAAACCACCGAACTCACGTGTTCAGGCAGGCCATCTTGCGGCAACCTGTAAACGTTAAAGCCGTGGTAACTGCCGGTGACCATCACGTCGCCGGAAAAGGCGATGTCGGTGTTGTCGAAAGCCAAGTAAGGCACGCGCTCACTCCACTCTTCTTCTTCATCGTCTTCACTGGCCGTTTCATCCGTCGCCTCCTCGGAATCATCCTCTGGCATCGGCTGCGGCAGAACGGCAGGGTTTTTCGGGTCAAAGAACCCTGGCGTTTTGGGCAGCGCAGCCACCAGTTCCAGGTTCAATATCGCCTCGCCGGCGTCTTTGTAGCCCGCTTTCAGCCCGGCGCGTGGGTCGTCAGACAGGCTGACGAGCAGCTTGTTCATACGCTCGATCTCAGCGGCCTGATCGTTGGTTATATCCGTCGTAAACTGGAACATCAACGGATCGTAAGCGGCACCCGGCTGTTTCATGAGTTCCTTGACCATCGTCACCGCACCTTCATGGTGAGGGATCATCAATTGCAGAAACAGGCGATCGAAATCGGTGCCTGTCGACGCTGCAAGTTCTGCCATCTGTTCCGGTGTTGCCATGCCCGCCATGTGGTGGGACACGTGCATCCCCTCATGTGCCGTTGGATCGGGCACATCCTCGCCGCGCTCACGCAGCCAGCGCTGCATGAATTCAATTTCATCCGCCTGCGAGACGTCGATTCGCCCGGCCACATCCACGAGCTCAGGCCGGTTGGTGCGGTCGGCGACCAGCGCAGACATCTGCACCGCCTGATTGTGGTGTGGAATCATGTCTTTCATGAACTGAGCATCGGCTTTGGAGTGCCCGGTGTCAGCAATTTCCAGCGCCTGTTCAACACTGATTTCCTGCGGCGTCTCCCCCGGTGCACCGGGTTGAATGATGGGTGCGACCTGGGCGAAACCGATAGACGCATAGCCGAAAAGAACGACGCTTGCTAAAACGTAACGAATGAACTGGATCTGGGAATCAATACTGGCTTTCATTGGGATCACACCTGTGTTGTTATTCTTTGGTAGAGAACGCGGGACCTAACTGTCCTCAATCTAACAGAATAGGAAGCAACGTGAAAATTGCCGCTATCAAGGTATTTCAGGTCGATTTACCGCTGGTCGAGGGCCGCTACTCATGGTCCGAGGGCAAGTACGTCGAAGTCTTCGACAGCACCGTGGTTGAGCTGATCACTGACGACGGCTTGTCGGGCTACGGTGAGGTCTGCCCGCTGGGGCCCTTTTATCTACCCGCCTTCGGCGCCGGCGCGCGTGCTGGAATAGCGGAGCTCTCGACCACAATCATTGGCGAAGATCCCACCGCTATCGGGCCGATCAATCTACTGATGGACCAGGCGCTGCTCGGCCACCCTTACGTCAAAACAGCCATCGATATGGCCTGCTGGGACCTGCTCGGCAAAGTTACCGGCAAGTCGGTATGTGCGCTGATGGGTGGCAAGCACGGCGACAGCGTTGCGCTCTATCGAGCGATCAGCCAGCGACCAGCCGATGAGATGGCAGCAAACGTCGCCGGTCATCGTGCTGATGGCTACACCAAGTTTCAGCTCAAGGTCGGCGGTGATCCGCAGGATGATATCGACCGGATACACGCGGCTGCGGATGTCCTGTCAGACGGAGAAGTGCTGGTCGCAGATGCGAACACCGGCTGGCGCGTCGACGATGCGGCTCGCGTAGTCAACGCGGTTCGGGATCGGGACGTTTACATCGAGCAACCCTGCAAGTCCTACGAACACTGCCTCACGATTCGACGCCGAACGTCCCTGCCCTTCATCCTCGATGAGAACATCACCGGCGTGGACGCCTTGCTCAAGGGACACGCGGACGGCGCGATGGATGCCATCAACCTGAAGATATCCAAGGTCGGTGGCCTGACGAAGGCACGCCTGATTCGCGACCTCTGCGTGTCGCTGAACATACCGATGACCATCGAAGACAGCTGGGGCGGCGACATCATCACAGCGGCGATCGCCCACCTGGCACATTCAACGCCTGAGTCTTTGCGTTTCTCAGCAACAGACTTCAACAGCTACGTGACCGTGCAGAACGCGACCGGCGCGCCACAGCGCGTCAACGGTCACATGCTTGCCTCGGACGAGGCTGGCCTCGGCATTACGCCGAACTGGGATGCATTGGGCAAAGCGGTAGCGGAATACAGCAACCGGCGCTAGTTAGCGTGCTGGCCCGGTCGGCCGCACTCAAAATCGTCGTCTCCGACCGCGCGGCACTGCGGTGGCAGTCCGCGATGCTTCCAAAACTCATATATTCCGGTCTGGCGAACCATAGCTTTGAACTGTGGTGAGCGGCGAAAGTCATCGCCATCCGGATGCCACAATCCCCAATACGTGTAGCCAAACCGCGCAAGCATTTCATCGTGCTCCCGAAACGCGAGCAACATTGGCCAAATCCTATTCGCCAACACTCCATCGCTACCGTATCTTCGCTCCCAGTCCTTCATCCGCGCATACCCGGCGCGGTTGTCGGCGTCAGGGTTTTCGATGGCACGAATCCACTCGATGACGGGCGCGCCCCGGGCACCCATCTTCGCATCCGCAAGAACAATCGCGAGTTCGCGATGCCCCATGCGGACGTAGGTCGGCACAAAGGTCTCGCTAACTGAATAAAAGCCATGCTCCAGTGTCTCGCTATGCAGTTGGAGCGCAGTATCGATTTCACCCAGTTGCAGGTAGGTATCGGCAAGGTGCTGTTTGCAGTTTTGGTATCCGGGATCAATCGATAAACAGTGTCGCAGGTCGGCCATCGCCTCAACCGTGTAACCGCCTAATTTCAGTCGCAGTCCTCGCCACAACCACGCCGTCGCGTTCTTCGGATCTTTCTCGATCGCTGCGTTGAAATAATCCATGGCGGCGACATAGTCGTGATCCACGGTGGATTCGATTGCGCCCAAAACGGCCAGGGGCATCGACAAATCGGGATTCAGTTCAAGCGCTTTCTGAGCTGCCTGTTTGGCCAGCGGGTCGTGATCGATCCCGTCATTAACAATCCAGTCGTTAGCAACAGCCTCTACCGCCGCAAGGCCTTCCCAGGCGCGTGCGAAATTCGGGTCCAGTTTAAGTGCCGCATTGAATAGACGAATACTTTCTGGCAGCTCTACACGGCCAAGAAACAGTTCCCTCGCCGTGAGGTACATCTCGTAGGCGTCAACGTTTTCTGTTGCCGCCTCGACGGTAATGACCTTCTCACCCACCCCAAGCTCGCCAGTCAGCGCCACCACAATCGCGTTAGCGATCTCGTCTTGAATGGTGAAGATATCGTTGAACTCGCGGTCGAAGTTTTCGGACCACAAATGTTTGTCCGTTGCCGCCTCGATCAGCTGCGCCGTAATGCGAATACGATCACCATCCTTGCGCACGCTGCCCTCGAGAATATGGTCGACGTTTAGTTCTTTGGAGATCTGCGGGATGCTCATTGTCGAGTTGCGAAACGCAAAGGCGGACGTACGCGATGCAACGTGCAGATCGTCCACTCGAACCAAAAGGTTCAGGAGTTCCTCAGAGAGGCCATCGGTAAAATATCGTTGATCCTGTTCCTGACTGAGATCCGCGAATGGCAGCACTGCGATCGAATGATCGTCTCTCACCAATTGAGCCGATGCAGCTGCTTCGCCCGGTTCGCCCGCGGCAGGCGCCTCTGCGACCACCTCAGCATCAACCGTCGTCTCCGGGATCAGGCGATCCACCACGACACCGGCGATCGCAATGACCAGCAACACGATAATGACCGTGTTGATCTTGTGGCCTGTGTCCGGGGTAACGGACCGGGAGCGGTCCACATCGGCTTCTTTCTTCAAGCCCTCGGGCGTCATTTCGTAGACCCAGGCGAAGATCAGCGCCGGAAAGAGACCGAGCGCCAGCAGCATGAAAATGAACGACCCAGCCCACTCCGGCACGGGCAGCAGCGACGACAAAACGTCCGTCATCTGCAGTAGTATCCAGGACGCGACCAGGTACAGCGCGCCTACGCGGAAAACATTACGACGTTTAAGTTCTTGCAGCAGTGACATTAAGCCTCCTGAATTTGCTCGATCGAATCATCGCACAAAACGGGGCAGCCTGTTTGCGGCTTGCACAAGGTAGACTAGGAACTCTTTTCAAGGAGCACATCATGGGAATCAGAAGACTCGCTCTCTCCACTGTCGTCGCCTTGCTGGTTCTGGCCAGCTGCGCCACGTCACCGGAAGACGACAGCAGACGGCAAGACATGGAAGCGGATATCGACGAAATCCTCAGCTATGAGCTTGATAAGACAGAGTTTGGGGACGCCAAGAATTGTTTGTCCACGAGTGAATACCGCAGCATGCGTCCCCTTGGCGACCGACACGTGCTGTTTGAGGGACGAAGGGACAAGCTCTGGGTCAATGTATTGCGCGGACGCTGCTCCGGTCTTCGCATTGGCAG
>JAACFM010000042.1 GCA_009937445.1 Gammaproteobacteria bacterium
CAACCTGCCTCGATTGATACAGCCGTCCGCCCGGTGCCACCAGTTGTTCGATACTCTGGAACCCGCCCAGAGCGGTTTGTACGGCCCATTGGCCCGGGACGTTACTGCACAGGCGCAATGCCGATAGCAATTCCAATCCATGGATATACTCGGTCGCCTTGTCGAGATCACCACTAAAAACGCACCAACCCACACGGTAACCACATGCACGATAGATTTTCGAGAGACCCGAAAATGTCAGGCAAACCACATCGGTTGCCAAGGTGGCCATCGGGATAAACTCTGCATCGTCGTAGACCATCTGGTCGTATATCTCATCAGACATCAACACCAGGTCGTGTTGCGCAGCGAATGCAGCAATTGATCGCAATATTTCAGCGTCGTAAACTGCGCCGCTGGGATTGTTCGGGTTGATGACAACGATTGCCCTCGTCCTGGAGCTGATCAAACTTTCGATATGCTCCAGATCCGGCAAGAATCCATTTTCGACATCGCAGCGGTAATGCACGGCTTTGCCACCGTTTAATGCTACCGCAGCACTCCAGAGCGGATAGTCCGGACTGGGTACCAGCACCTCATCGCCAGGATTCAGTAGTGCGCGCAGCGATAAGTCAATCAGTTCGCTGACCCCATTGCCGATAAACACTTCGTCTGCGGTAACACCAGCAACCCCGCGGGACTGTTGTTGCATCACAACCGCCTCGCGCGCTGGAAATATCCCCTTTTGGTGGCAATACGGTTCGGCTTGCCCGAGATTCTCGATCATCGCAAGCCGCATTGTCTCGGGGGTTCGAAAGCCAAACAGACCGGGGTTGCCGATATTCAACGAGACAATTTCGTAGCCGCGTTTCTCCAGCTCGAGGGCGTGATTGGCCAGTTGCCCGCGGATTTCATACCGGACATCCTGCAGGACTTCGCTACTTTTGATCTTCATACTCTGCAAGCTAAATAACTTTCTCGTTTCTGAGCGTTTCGATTTTGGCGTCAGAGTAACCCAAGCGCTCCTGAAGTACCTCAACTGTATGCTCGCCGAGTAACGGAGGAGCCTTTTCATAACAAACTGGCGTCTCACTGAACGACACAGGGTTGGCAACCGTTGGCACACGAACGTCATTGCCGTTTCGAATTTCCCGGACCAGACCTTTTTGCTGCGCGTAGCTATCGGTCAGCACTTCGCCTATATCGTTAACGGGCCCCGCCGGAACACCGCGACTCACGAGCAATTCCAACCAGTCTTGCGTGTCTCTGTCCCGAAATTTTATTTCCATTTGCCCGATGAGCTCATCGCGATTTGCGATGCGTTGACGCATAGTCGTGAAGCGTGCATCGGACGCAAGCTTGGGCAGCCCCAGTACGTCACAACAGCTCGCAAATTGTCTGTCGTTTCCGACCGCCAACATCAGTTCATTGTCGCGTGTTGGAAATACCTGATAGGGAACCAGGTTCGGATGTGCGGTGCCCATTCTTTTGGGCACCTTGCCGCTGAGGAGGTAATTCATGTTTTGATTAGCAAGCCAGGCAACCTGGCTGTCATAGAGAGGAATATCTATGTGCTGCCCTCGTCCACTTAGCGTGCGCGCGTTCACAGCGGCAAGTATTGCTGTCGTCGCGTACATTCCTGCCATGATATCGCTGATCGCAACACCGACTTTCTGCGGGCCACCCGGCTCATTCGGCGCTGGCCCGGTAATACTCATCAGCCCCGCCGAGGCCTGAATCATTGCATCGTATCCTGGTTCATCGGCACGCGAACTCGCCTGACCGTAGGCCGATATCGAGCAATAAATCAGTTCCGGATTCAGCTCCAGCAACGTCTCAGGACCAAGACCGAAGCGTGCCATGGTTCCGGCTTTGAAATTCTCCAGAAGGACATCCGATTGCTTTGCCAGGTCGTGAATAATTGTTTGCCCATCGGGGGTCGCAATATCGACAGTTACGGAGCGTTTGTTACGATTCGCAGACAAAAAGTAGCCGGACTCCGGCGCATTTCCTTGCAGCCACGGCGGTCCCCATGAGCGCGTGTCATCACCGCAAAGCGGTCTTTCTATCTTTATGACATCGGCGCCGAAGTCACCCAGTAACTGTCCTGCCCAAGGACCGGCGAGTACCCGGCTCATATCCAATATTCGCAAGTTATTTAACGGCGCTGCCATTGTTTCACTCTGAAAAAACCGGGCCAACCGGACTAACGAAACGGTTGAACTGTCGGGCAATAAAAACCCGGCCAACCCTTACAGGTTGGCCGGGTGGGTCCGCACGGAGATTGCGGATTGCGTGACTCAGTTGCCTGACGATTGGTCAGCGGCAGCTTTGTCCAGCTCTTCTACCTCTGCCCCCTCTACTTCCCGGGGTACAGGTGTTGTTTCTATTTCCGGCTTCTTTTTGCCGAATTGAATCAGGAGACTTTCATGATCTTCCGGACTCAGCTCTTGAATGGACATTATTCTTATTGACTCATTGTCCATATGGCCCTTAAAAATTATCTCGCTGAAGCCAGCACAAACCCGGCTGGTCGGCGAATCGAACGCGATGGCCCAGGTTGACTTTATTCCGTGGGCCGGTCGCCGCAGCACGAGATGGTATTTGCGGCGTCCGGATCCCTCGATAACGAGGTTGGACTCATCAAGAACGGTATATCCTCGGATACTTGATCTGAAGATGCAATCGGTCCGCCCGCTTGAGGCCACTGAATCTTCCCCATCGGGGGCTGTTTCGGAGCCTGCACAAGCTAATAATATACTTGAGAAACCCATTATAATTAATTGTTTTATATGCATTTGTTACCTACGTATCAAAAATAATCAATTCGCCATAAAGATTTGCAAGCTTATGCCACCTGCGGTCGAATTCACCACCTCAGAGGAATAAGTTTACGCCAAATCCGCAGCAAAATTGGCCTTTATTGTCCCGCTACCGTGTCAATCGCTGCATGCTCTCCAGCGAATCGAGCAGCGTCACGAGCATCAATCAGGCTGGCGGGAAATTCATCGTGTGCCCGCGGCCATTGCACCCTTGTGCGCGGTTAACGCGTATTGGACAATGGCGCGCTGGAATGTAGATTCGCATTAGCCACGAATTGAGACAAGGAGCAGCATAGTGGAGAAGATTCTCGTCGGCCTGAAAAGAGTCGTTGATTACAACGTCCGGGTTCGCGTCAAGAATGACGGTAGCGGTATTGAAACCGATGGCGTCAAAATGAGTATAAATCCGTTCGACGAGATTGCACTCGAAGAAGCCTTGCGCATAAAAGAGCGCGGCGAGGCATCGGAGGTTATCGTTATTTCGGTCGGGCCAAGTGAGGCTCAGCAACAATTGCGCACTGGGCTGGCAATGGGAGCCGATCGCGCAATACTGGTTGAGTCTGCCACCCCGGTGGACCCACTGAGTGTTGCACGCATATTCAAGACGATCATTGACCGGGACGGGATCGACCTGGTTCTGCTGGGCAAGCAAGCGATCGATAATGACAATAGCCAGACCGCCCAGATGCTGGCCGCTATTTGGGGCCGACCGCAAGCTACTTTTGCATCACAAATCGACATGCAGGGTGACAAAGCCAGAGTCACTCGCGAAGTTGACGTTGGTCTCGAGGTCATAGAAATTGATCTGCCGGCCGTCATTTCGGTTGACCTGCGCTTGAATGAACCGCGCTACGTCAAACTTCCGGACATCATGAAAGCCAAGAAGAAGCCATTGGATCAGGTTGCACTGGATGAGTTCGACATCGAATCGGCACCCGCAATAAAGGAGCTGACATTCGAGCCACCCGCAGAACGTGAGCGCGGTGTGATGGTAAATGATGTTGCAGGACTCGTCGCAGCACTTAAAGATAAAGGACTAGCGTAATGTCAAAAGTACTCGTAGTTGCGGAACACGATGGTTCCGTACTGAATCCCAGTGTTGCCAAAGTTGTCGCTTGTGCGGCGAGCATTGACTCTGCCGAGATTGAAGTCGTTGTTCTCGCTTCTAATGTGGGCGCCATCGCTCAGGAGGCAGCTCAACTCGAACATGTGTCGCGTGTCCTGACCATCGAACGTCCGGAGAATGATTACGCGATTGCAGCGGTTCTGGCACCGCAAATAGTCGCAATGTGCAGTGACTACACGCATGTATTTGGACCATCATCGACGTACGGCAAAGATGTGATGCCGCAAGTAGCCGCGTTACTTGGCGTCAACCAGGTCAGTGACATTATGGCGGTGATAGACAGCCATACATTTAAACGGCCAGTCTATGCCGGTAGCGGATTGGCAACCGTGGAAACGCCGGCCGACAGTATTGTCATCGGGACGGTCCGCATAGCCTCCTATAGCTCGGTTGCGGAAGGTAATTCCGCGAGTATTGAGAGTGTCGATGTGGCGGTTGAACTGCCAACGCACACTCGCTTTATTGAACTGAAGTCCGGTGCTTCGGATCGCCCTGACCTGCAGACCTCCGCAAAAGTCGTTGCAGGTGGCCGAGCGTTGGGCAGCGAAGATAATTTTGAGCTGATCTACAAGTTGGCGGACAAGTTGGGCGCTGCCGTGGGAGCATCCAGAGCGGCCGTTGATGCCGGCTATGTGCCAAATGAAGTTCAGGTCGGACAAACCGGCAAGATTATCGCGCCAGATCTGTATATCGCGATTGGAATTTCAGGGGCTATTCAACACCTGACCGGCATCAAAGATGCAGGTACGATTGTTGCGATCAACAAGGATGAAGAGGCGCCTATTTTTGAGGTAGCGGATATCGGCCTGGTTGCTGACCTGTTCAACGCTGTGCCAGAACTGACTGAAGCCCTCGACTAGAGGGCTTCAGCAACGCTCTGGGTCACTACAGTGCTGCGAGGATGGCTTCGGCCTTGCTGACTTCGAACTGACCGGGCGCTTCCACTGCAACGTGAGTAGCGATGCCATCGTCGACGACAATGGCAAACCGTTGACCGCGCTTGCCCATACCGAAAGCTGATGCGTCGAGTTCGAGGCCTAATGCCGCAGCGTACTCGCCGTTGCCGTCGGCGAGCATCATGACGTTGTCGCCGACGCCGCGATCCTTGCCCCAGGCGTCCATGACGAAGACGTCATTGACCGCCATACAGGCGATTGTGTCGACGTCCTTATCCTTAAATGCGCTGGCCTGCTCAACGTATCCCGGAAGGTGATTCATCGAACAGGTTGGCGTAAAGGCGCCTGGAACGGATACGAGCACGACTTTCTTGCCCGAAAACAACTCATCGGTTGAAATGGCGCCGGGTCCCGCATCTGTCATTGTCCCGAATGCACCTGTCGGCATTTTCTCACCTGTAGCAATAGTCATATAAGCACTCCTAGTAAGGGTATTGGCTAGTAATCATTTTCGGCGACGTGAACAATCAAGCCGTCCAGTTTGTCCGATACTTCAATCTGGCAGGTGAGACGACTATTGTCTTTGCGCTCAAATGCAGCATCAAGCATGCTGTCCTCCATATCGTCCATTTCCGGGAGCTTGCTTATCCAGGCTTCATCGATATAGCTGTGGCAGGTTGCACATGCACAAGCACCGCCACATTCAGCGACGATCCCGTCAATATTGTTGTTGATGGCCCCTTCCATGACTGAGTAGCCGTTTTCGACTTCTGTTTCATGACGCGTTCCATCGGGCGCCACATAAATGATCTTTGGCATTTCGTTATTCCATGGTGCAAAAGCGCGCAATAATAAGGGCGTTGACCGGGAATGGTCAACGCCCTGCAGACTCTAAGCGTATATAGACGCTCGTAAATGGCCGGAATCAGGCGCGCGCGCTCTGCGCCCTTCTAGCCTCAATTTCTTTTCGCTTCTTCTGCGCGGCTTCTTCCGCAAGGCGAATCTGTCGATTACGTTCAATTTCTGCGTCAATCACACGTATCCACTGAGCGGATGTGCGTTGAGACCTTGGCGTGTCCGCCGCTTTACGGAATGCGGCTTTCGAATCAGCGTATTTTTGTTGGTTGTACAGACACATTCCCAGGCTGATCTGAATATTGTCAGGACTCTTCAAACCACCTTTGCGAACGGCTGTCTTGGCAGACGTTACACAATTTGCGTAGTCGCCAACGTTTAAATACGAGTTCGCCAGACGTGCATCAACTTCGCCGTCAGAGGACAAAGCCGCTGCTGATTTGAGAGCAGGTATGGCTTTCTGGTCTTCCTGAGCGAGCATCCATGCCTGAGAAAGCAGTCGGTAATTCTTTGCGTTCTTTGCTACAACGCCGGAATTGATTTTTTCCTCGAGCAATATCGCAGCTTTATAGGGCACTTCAGCCTGCATATAGAGTTGCGCCATGGTTACGAACTCGGTGCCTTTTTCCAGCATACCTTGCGTAAAAGCAGCGTCGTAGGCGTAAATCAGCTTCTCATCTTCGCCCAACTCAGTGTACGCACCTGCGAGCGACTTCCAGTAGCGCTTCTTTGGCCAGGTCTGCAACAGGATCTTCTGGATGTCGCGAACCTTGGAGTAATTTTCCTGCTGAAAGTACGCGAAATTCAGAAGTCCCCACCAGTCCTCTTTGACGGGTTTGCCGCGATCACGAGCCACCTGCATGGCATTTTCGATGGGCTGAACCATTGCCTGATATTGATTCAGGTGATAGTGAATTTGCGCTTTCAGGATAAACGGTTCCGGCGCCGGATTTGTTTCCAGGATGAACCACTTATCGAGTGTTGAAAGAGCTTTGGCATAGTTCTCTTCAACCGTCAGCAGCTGTGCCATTGTAAAGGTCGTCTGTTTCGCCATCTGTGGCTCAAGACTCGGAATGGCCAGCAATCGCTCATAGGTACGTATGGCGTTCGCCATATCGTCCATGTTGTAGTAAATAAAACCAATGTAATTCAGGACGTTAGCTTGCTCGTACTCAGTCAGCTTGTCTGGGTTATAGAGTGAATTGAGCATTTTGAGGCCGCCGCTGTAGTCTTTGGCATCGACGGCTTCCTGCGCTTTTTGAATGCGCTCATAGACATCTTTACTAACTGCCTGGGCCTGTTTGGTCTTGGTATCATCGTCTTTTTCTGCTTGCCCGCTGCCTTGGGCAACTGCATTTGTGCAGGCCAGCACTCCAGCCAAGAGCAGAATGCATAGCTTCAATGAGATTCCACGATCAGTATTCATAAAAACATATCCTTTTGGATAGACTCCCCGCCAAGGGCTATCAATCGCTCTTAGTCTTCAAGTTCGAACGTAATCCGGGTTTTCACACCCGATACTTCGACAGGAACACCATCGACCACTCGTGGCTTGTACTTGAACTTCAATACAGCACGGGTCGCGGCGCGCTCAAACAGACTGCTGGTGGACTGCAGTACGATGGGGTCCTTCACGGTACCCGTTGTAGTCACCGTAAATGACATATCCACAAAACCTTCCAAACCGCGCGACAAGGCACGAGATGGATAAACAGGCGCAACGCGCACGATAGGCAGGTAGTCACCTTCAGCGATATTCATCCCACCAGGGCCACCGATGTCGGTATTTGCCGATATTTCCGGTCGACCTACGTCAATGGTTGGGGCGTCCGGATCAATATTGTCCATGTCCTGGGGCGGTGTTTCCGGTGGTGTCTCCGGTGGCTTTGGTGGCTTCTCTGGCGTCAGATCCTGCGTGTTTAGATTCTCGTTCTTCTTCACGCGAACAAACTCGAGTTTATGACGCTCACGTGGGTCCGTCAGAGCTTGCTTACCGGTCACGATCAGCAACTGCATGATGAACAACAAGCTCAGCGTTACCACCGTGCCTATTACTATTGAAAATGCGTAACGACCTATCATGGTCAAATTCTCCTCAGCGGGTTGAGCCGCTTCGTCTCCGTACTACGCCAGGCGGACCTGGTATTTAAGACATTTTTTCCGCGCTCGGGTTCCAGCTCAGTTATCCGACGCAATCGAAACGTTCGTCACACCGGCCGCCTTTGCCGCCTCGAGAACCATGACGAGCTTCTCGTTGGTCGACTCCTCGTCGGCCTGGATGACGATGGATCCTTTTGGGTTTTCAGCATGCAATCGCTCGATAATGGCGCGAATTGCCTGTGGTGCCCGCTCTTTACGGTCAATCCAGACCTCGTCAGACGCGCTGATGGCGATCAGAATCGACGCGTCATCCTGAGTGTCGGCTGTATACGTATCAGGCCGCTCAACTTGAATACCCGCTTCCTTAATGAACGTCGCCGTCACAATAAAAAAGATGAGCATGATAAACACGACGTCCAACATCGGCGTCAGGTTAATCTCCTCGCTTTCTTCCTCGTAGCCCAGTGAATGGTTCTTTCGCATGTTTAAATCCTATTGAGTTCCCGCTCAGCCTTGATCCGCTATGGATATATTGTAGACACCGGCACTTCGTGACGAGTCCATTACCCATACGAGCATCTTGTTGGTCGATTTCTTGTTCGCCTGAATGACCACCGACCCCTTCGGGTTTTCAGCATGCAGACGCTCAATATTGGCGCGTACCGCACGCGGGTCAATCATTCGACGATCGATCCAGATTTCATCATTGGAATTAATGATCACGAGGATATTGGCGTCCTCCGGCTTTGACTCCGTAACTGGAGCATCCGGTCGGTTGACGTCAATTCCTGCTTCCTTGATGAAGGACGCTGTAACGATAAAGAAAATGAGCATGATGAACACAACGTCAAGCATCGGCGTCAGGTTGATTTCATCACCCTCGTCGTCGTGCCCCATCGATAGATCAGTCTTACGCATTCGTCTTCCTTAATGGTCCATAGTGAGCGAGTCCTCGAGGAACCCAACTTCACGTGTCGCTCGACGGCTGAGCAATGTAATTAGAAGAACTCCGGACAATGCACCGACCATTCCCGCCATTGTCGGCACTGTGGCCTGGGATACACCGGCGGCCATCGCCCGGACGTTTCCTGAACCAGACACTGCCATAACCTGAAACACGCTGATCATGCCCGTTACGGTGCCCAGAAGACCGAGCAACGGACACAAGGCAACCAAGGTCTGGATCAGATTGATCCCTTTGTTGGTGGCCTCGCTAAAGCGTGAAATCATGAGTTCCCGAATCTGGTGAGCAGCCCAGGAGGTGCGTTCCTGACGCGACTCCCAGTCATCATGAATCATCCGTGACATGGTATTCATCGAAGAGCGAAAAAACATAATTCGCTCGATGATGAGGACCCACATCAAAAAGATGGTCACTGCGATGGCCCGGAGAACCGGGCCACCCAGACTCATGAAGTCTCGTATGGCTTCAATACTGTCAAAAAGCCAAAGCATGGTGACTCCTTTTGACGTTAGCCATTCCGTTCAGAGTGCTGTGCAACAAGTCCTGCACTCTGCGACTGAAGGATATTGATGATCTTACGGCTTTGACCACTGACGATGGTGTGAAGAAGAACCATCGGGATGGCAACAACCAGACCGAGTACCGTTGTCATGAGGGCCTGCGAAATACCGCCAGCCATCATCTTCGGATCGCCAGCACCATACAGTGTGATGACCTGGAAGGTTTTGATCATACCGGTGACCGTACCCAGCAGTCCCATCAGCGGTGCAACAGCTGATACAACCTTGATGAACAACAAGCCCTTGGTCAGCCCCGGCATTTCCTTCAGCGCGGCCTCACTCAGTTTAAGCTCAATGGTTTCAGTATCGGCTCCACGGTTACTTTCGTAAGCCGCTAATACACGACCGAGCGGATTGTCAGTGCTGGCACTTTCACGCTTGAGTTGCGCGGCAACCTTGCGGCTATCACCAGTCAGGCCGAACCAGCGCCAGATGGCAATCAGAAGACCGACAATACCGAGTGCGATAATGCAGTAACCGACAATGCCACCCTGCTCAATTCGATCAGAGATGGTCGGAGACTCAACCAAGAGGCCGAGAATACTACCGCGAGTAACGTCGATACCAACGGTAACAACTTCACCACTGTCAGCAGCCATCATGTCGCCGGCCGTACCAAGGTAGCGTCCGTCCGGTTGGCGCAGTAATTCTGAAATCGAACCTTCGCCGGAGTCGTATTGCAGATAACCGTTTTCTGAGACCAGGTTAAATGCACCGATACGAATCACTTCCATTTCGGCCTGTTCGCCATCGGCTTTCGTTACGAGGTGATTGAATCGAACCACCCGGCCCGTCTCGTAAACTTCACGCTGCAACATTTCCCAAAGCCGCTCGATGTCTTCAATCGACGCGAGACTGCTGGCGCCGGCCATCTTGCTGCCCAGTTCGACCAGGAAAACACCCCGGTCCGGATACTGAATATTGGTTAAAGAAGCACTGAAGCGCCCTTGCGTATCACCGGCTACTGTCTGCAATACTCCAAACAGTTCCTTCAAAGCACCAAGACGCTCATCCAGTGCCTGTCGCGCTGTGATGATTCTTTGCTGGTTCTCTTCAAACTGCTGCTCGAAATTCGCACTGAGGTTTTCCTGACGCGTGCGCTCTGCCCGCGCCTGGTTTAGCAGTGACTGCTGGCGATTCTGTGCTTGTTTGAAAGCGGCTTCTCGCTGCCGCGATTCCTGAGAATCGCGGGCCTGGCCTTGCTCGATCAATCGAAGCAAGTCCGCCATGCTGCGAGCGTCATCGTCCTGTGCATTTGCAGTGGCAAAACCAAAAGTCAGAAGTGCGGTGACTATAATTAGATTAAGGCGTTTCATTTATGAGCCCTCCGCAGCAGAAACCGGGATATTGATGAGCTCCGGAGCGACCAGTTGTCGCGCAACCCTAAGGCCCTTACGAACTTCGTTGCGTGCAGAGTTATCGATCTCCCAGGTACGATTGGCGTTGTTCCAACGACCCGTGATCTTGGTGTCATCTGACTGGAAGTACAATCCAATGCGGCCTATTCGAAGCATATTAAAGGCGCGAGTGCCTTCGTCTGCGAGCGTCAAGGACTGCTTGTAGTCCTCGATGGTCGTACCGTAGTCATTCTCGATCTGGTAGGCCTCCATCACCTTGCGGAATTTCTCCGCAACACTGACGTCAGAGCGAGACATGATGTCTTTCAGGTTACTCACTCGACCAGTCCGCTCTTCCATCAGGAAGGGAACGTCGACTTTGATGGACTGATCCAGTCCGTCGATCATGCGCTCCATAAGAGGGAAGATCTGTCGATTGATAACATCGACCTGATCCATGGACAATCCGATGTCTTCCAGGGTGGCCAATTGACCGTCAACCTGAGCTCTCATCAGGCGGTTATAGACTTTGAGTCCGTCTATTTCCTTGTTTATTGCCCTGTACTGGTCTTCCAGAGAACGAGTACCTTCAACAACACTGTTGATTCGTTCCTGAGATTGCTGTGCCAGATTTAGTCGACGTTGATCAGCTTGCAGAACCTGATCGACACTCTGGGCGAAAACGCTGCCGGAAATTGCGATAACCGTAGTTGCGAAAAACGCAGCGGTTAGGCGCCGACTGCTGCTTATGCACCGTTTCATGGACACTCCTTAAAGGTCGTATGTTTTAGTTAATTTCACGGAGAGGGATGCAACGTATCCGTTGAATACATGCACAAAAGAAAACCGGAAATGCTGAATGCATCGCCAATTGCGCACGCGGCCCTCTCCACTTTCGCCGCGCGGCGATAAA
The DNA here is from genome assembly GCA_009937445.1 of Gammaproteobacteria bacterium. Classification (GTDB taxonomy): domain Bacteria; phylum Pseudomonadota; class Gammaproteobacteria; order Steroidobacterales; family Woeseiaceae; genus UBA1847. The sequence continues at coordinate 11,553 of JAACFM010000042.1, forward strand.
CTATTGGAACCCCTTTTATCTGTCTATTCGTTGGCATACCCAGTATTTCCATCTGAGCGTTTACCGCCATTTTTTTCCTTTCTATTATTCAGGTTCCTGTCACTCTGAGGCCAAGAATAACACATGGTCTGGAGATCGCCAGCCAAACAACCACATAAGATTTATCACACTAAAAAAATCGGTTTGATTCCGCGCTTACCGTCAGCGCGCTTCATCCCTGATTGTTTTCCGCGATCGACGCACCCTCAACAAGCTGCTGCTTTTTTGAATACTATATATAAGGTGTTGGTCCATGATAAAAGAAAACCCATTAAGTTCTTTTCGATTAGGCATTTATGAGCTTTAGTTAAAGCTTGATCTTTCGTATCACTCGTAACTGATTATACAATGGTTGACAACCCTTCTACCTTGCAACATGATTCGGCGCTATGACTGCAACGCAAATCAATGCTTTTTTAGTGCTTCTGCTTTCTTTGCTTCTCCTTGGGAGGCACAGCGGGTAGCGCGTATCCAGTCAACGGATAACGTAAACCCCGCATCCAGAAGGATAGTGGGGTTTTTTTTATTTCATTGTTTCAAAGATAGGTTTCCACCATGAAGATGTACTCAGAGTCAGATGTTGATACTTCCTGCCTTGCCGATCGCCAGGTAACTGTTCTTGGCTATGGCAGTCAGGGTCGCGCGCACGCGCTAAACCTCAAAGACAGCGGATTCAACGTTGTTGTTGGCCTCCGATCCAGCGGCGCAAGCTGGGCGAAGGCTAAAGCGGATGGATTAAGCGTTCAGGAACCCAATGACGCGGTAAAGGGAGCAGCGATCGTCATGTTTCTGACCCCGGATATGGTCCAGAAAAGTCTTTACCAGGCAGTTGTCGACGATATCGACAACGGGGCAATGCTGATGTTCGCGCACGGCTTCGCTATCCAGTACCAGCAGGTCGAACCTCGTGCTGACCTCGACGTATCATTAATCGCGCCCAAAGGACCGGGCGGTCTGGTTCGTCGGCAATACGAAGAAGGCCACGGCGTTCCCTGCCTGGTTGCCGTACATCAGAACGCATCGGGCAATGCACTGAATATTGCACTCGCCTACTCCGCTGGCATCGGCGGCGCGCGAGCCGGTGTAATCGAAACGACGTTTCAGGAAGAAACTGAAACCGACCTGTTCGGTGAACAAGCCGTACTTTGTGGCGGCGCCACGGAATTGATCGTTGCGGGGTTTGAGACCCTGGTTGAGGCCGGCTATCAACCGGAGGTTGCTTATTACGAAGTAATGCACGAACTGAAACTGATCGTTGATCTTCTTCATGAGGGCGGCTTGCGCAAGATGCACAAGTTCATCAGTGACACCGCAGCATGGGGCGACATGATTAGCGGCCCGAGGGTGGTGGATGATGCATCACGTGCAGCGATGAAAGCCGTACTGACCGACATTCAGGACGGAACTTTTGCGCGCAACTGGATCGCCGAAAATGAGAACGGCATGCCTGAATTCAAACGCATGATGCAGGCCGATCTGGATCATCCAATCGAGAAAGTTGGTGCGGATTTGCGCGCTCGCATGGATTGGCTGGAAGAGTAAACACTCAGACCCAAGTGGAGAACTACAACGATGTCTGTCCAGAGCTCAGCAAAACAGATACGCATTTTTGACACGACCCTGCGTGACGGGGAACAAGCACCGGGGTGCAGTATGACCGTTGGTGAGAAACTACGTGTTGCGAAAGCGCTATCAGAGCTGAAGGTCGACATCATTGAAGCGGGTTTTCCGGCCGCGTCACCGGGCGATTTCGAATCTGTGAAGGCCATTGCTGATCGGAATTTTGGCCCGGTGATTTGCGGGCTGGCGCGCTGCAATGCGGCAGATATTGAAAAAGTTCACGCGGCTGTCAAAGGTGCTGACAATCACCGAATTCACGTATTTGTCGCGACCAGCGCTATTCATCGCGAGCACAAACTCAAGATGGCGAAGGAAGAAATCATCAAGAGCGCTGTGGGTGCTATCCAAATGGCCCGTGAACTGTGTGATGACGTGGAGTTCTCGCCGGAAGATGCGTCACGGACGGAGCTTTCCTACCTGGCAGAGGTTGTATCCGCAGCTATCGAAGCCGGCGCGACGACAGTGAATATTCCGGACACCGTCGGTTATACCGTGCCTGCAGAGTTTGATCGTCTGTTTTGTTACCTGCAAGAACACGTTGCTCGTATCAATGAAATTACGCTAAGCGTGCATTGCCACAATGACCTTGGAATGGCCGTCGCGAACAGCCTGGCGGCCGTTATTGCCGGCGCTCGGCAAATCGAGTGCACGATAAATGGCATAGGCGAGCGAGCTGGCAATTGCAGCCTCGAAGAGGCCGTCATGGCAATCAAGACTCGCGCTGAGTTCTTCGAACTGGAAACCGGTATTGATACCACCCGCCTCTACCCTACATCTCGATTGGTCTCGAATATCACGGGTATGCACCCTCCTCGCAACAAGGCCATCGTTGGCGAAAATGCCTTCGCTCATGAGGCAGGTATACACCAGCACGGCATGCTGCAACATGCGTCAACGTATGAAATCATGCGGCCGGAAGATGTTGGTCTGAGCAAATCCAATCTTGTGCTTGGAAAGCACAGCGGACGACACGCTTTTCGGGATCGCGTTGCAGAGCTCGGCTTCGACATCGACGAGTTCGAAACAAATCGAGCTTTCCAGGAATTCAAGAAGCTCGCCGACAAGAAAAAAGACGTCTACGACGGTGATATTGAGTCGATCATAATGAACGCAGGCAGCGGATCACTGGGACCGTGGACCCTGAAATCACTTGAAGTGCAAACGCACACCGACGAACCGGCGACCGCAACTGTCATCCTGATTGGAGAAGACGGTAACGAAATCTCTGAGTCTGCGTTGGGCGATGGCCCTGTCGCGGCTGCATTTCAGGCGCTCCAGTCTGCAACCGGTGTTGATATGGTGTTGCGTAACTTCGAATTGCACAGCGCATCGATGGGTGAGGATGCCCAGGGTGAGGTCACAGTAACCGTAGAGATTGACCAGAAGAGCTTTCGCGGCCGGGGTGCAAGTGTCGACATCGTCGAAGCAGGCTGCCGGGCATGCCTCGAGGTGATGAATCGCACATTGCGGCGCCGCTCTCGCGGCGAGGACAGCGACGCTGGCGGGCAGTCAGCGCACGCAACTATTTAACTTTGAATAAATTCGGATCCTTATTGTGAGCAACAAGAAGACACTTTTTCACAAGGTGTGGGATGACCATGTGGTCGTCGCAGAAACACCTGATACACCAGCGATCCTGTACATCGATCTGCACATCGTTCACGAGGTCACAACGCCACAGGCATTTTCGGTGCTCCGCAACGCCGGGCTGGCCGTTCGCAGACCCGACCTGACTTTGCCAACACTTGATCACTCAACACCGACAACGCCGGTATCGTCGTTCAAGGATTTACTGGTGGCGGGCGAAGGCGCCGCGAATCAGGTGCGGCAGATGGAGCAAAATTGCAAAGACTTTGGGCTGGACCTGCTCGGCTACGGAAGCGGTCAGCGTGGAATTGTGCACGTAATTGGTCCTGAACTCGGAGCAACTCAGCCCGGCAAAACGATAGTTTGTGGCGACAGCCACTCGAGCACACACGGTGCATTTGGTGCGTTGGCATTCGGTATCGGCACGACTGAAGTTGGCCATGTTCTGGCTACCCAGTGCTTGCTGCAGCGCAAACCGAAAACACTGGAAGTGAATATCGACGGAACGCTACCGGTCGGCGTAACCGCCAAAGATCTCATCCTGGCGATTATCGGCAAGATCGGCGTTAACGGCGGAACAGGCCATGTCATCGAGTATCGCGGTACAGCGATAGATTCAATGGACATGGAAAGCCGGATGACAATCTGCAACATGTCGATCGAAGCCGGGGCGCGAGCCGGCATGATCGCACCTGACGACACCACGTTCGAGTACCTGAAAGGCAGACCACGTGCCCCGCGGGGAGCCGATTGGGACGCCGCCGTGGAACGCTGGAAACAACTGGCTACTGACGATGGCGCAAGCTTCGATAAATCGATAACGATTGATGCGACGCAACTGGAGCCTATGGTGACCTTCGGAACTAATCCCGGAATGGTGGTAGCTATTAACGATCCGGTACCCGAGGGAAGTGACGCGAGTTTCCGCAAGGCACTGGATTACATGCAGATTGAGTCCGGCAAAGCGATGACCTCCCACTCTGTGGACATCGTCTTTGTTGGAAGCTGCACCAACGGGCGTATTACAGACATTGAGGAAGCCGCGCGTATTCTCAAAGGGCGACAAGTCGCAGACGGCGTCCGAATGTTGGTTGTTCCAGGCTCGGAATTAGTGAAAAAAGAAGCAGAAGACCGTGGGCTCGACAAGATCATCACTGCAGCAGGGGCCGAATGGCGTGAGGCTGGATGTTCAATGTGTATTGCAATGAATGGCGACGTCGTCCAATCGGGTCAACTCAGCGTCAGCACGAGCAATCGAAACTTCGAGGGACGACAGGGAGTCGGCGCGCGAACCGTTCTTGCAAGTCCTGCCACAGCCGCGGCCTCGGCCGTCGCCGGGCGCATCGCGGACCCAAGGAACTACTCATGAAGGTCATCAAGAGAATTCAGGGGCGAACCGTTGTCTTGCCGACTCGGGACATCGACACGGACCAGATAATTGCGGCCCGCTTCCTCACGACGACCTCGAGCGAAGGTCTTGGAAAAAACGCATTCTATGACCTGCGGTACAACAAGGACGGTAGCGAAAAAACCGACTTCATTCTCAATCAACCCGCCGCCGAGGGATGTTCGATCCTCATTGGCGGCAATAATTTCGGCTGTGGGTCCTCTCGTGAGCACGCCCCCTGGGCACTATTGGACTACGGCTTCGAAGCAGTGATTTCGACAGAGATCGCGGACATTTTTCGCAGCAACTCTCTGAAGAATGGATTGCTCGCAATCGTCATTGATACCGCATCGCATGAGCGGCTGATGGCGACACCGGGCGAAGAGATCGTTATCGATGTTGAGAGCACAACGATTACGCTCCCGGATGGGCAGACTATCGAGTTTGAGATGGACGGGTTTTCCCGCCATTGCCTGTTGGAGGGTATTGATCAGCTGGGTTTCTTACAGCAATCATCCGCGGCCATCCGGTCGTTTGAGGAGAATCGACGTTGGAAGCCCTGATAACGCTACTGCCAGGGGATGGAATCGGCCCCGAGGTAACTGAATGCACACAGAAGGTACTCGATGCCGTCGCGACGATGTTTGGCCATACGTTTAATTGTGACACTCAGCGGATCGGTGGTGCAGCCATTGATGCGACGGGTAATCCCCTGCCCGCCGCAACTATTGCCAGTTGCGAAGCAGCAGATGCCGTATTTCTGGGTGCGGTCGGCGGGCCAAAATGGTCCGACCCAAACGCCAAAGTCCGGCCGGAACAGGGTCTGCTCGGATTGCGTTCGGTACTGGGCGTTTTTGCCAACTTGCGTCCGGTAAAGGTGTATTCGGAGCTGGTCGGCGCCTCGCCGCTTAGACCGGAAATTCTCGAAGGGGTCGATCTGGTTTTTGTGCGAGAACTGACCGGAGGCATCTATTTCGGAGAAAAAACCCGCGACGCAACATCAGCAAGCGACCTGTGCACGTATACGGTTGATGAGATTGAACGCATCGTTCGGGTAGCGGCGAGACTGGCTGCCGAACGCAACGGAAGACTGTGTTCGATTGACAAGGCCAACGTACTGGAGACGTCACGACTGTGGCGCAACGTTACCGATCGTCTGATGCCATCCGAGTTCCCTGATATCGAGCTGGAAACGCTGCTGGTCGATGCCGCCGCTATGCATCTTTTGAGTCGACCGGCTGATTTCGATGTTTTAGTCACCGAAAACATGTTCGGGGATATTCTCACTGACGAGGCCTCAATGCTGGCTGGTTCACTCGGAATGCTCCCTTCTGCTTCTCTCGGCACGTCAACGGTCGGTCTGTATGAACCGATTCACGGCTCGGCGCCGGATATTGCAGGAAAAGGCGTTGCCAATCCCTGCGCATCCATCGCAAGCGTCGCTTTGCTGCTACGCCACAGCCTGGGACTCCACGCGGAGGCGCTGGCAGTAGAACAGGCAATAGGCCAGGCAATTGCAGCAGGGGCGCGAACCGCAGACATCGCGGCGGCAGGCGAAGCGTACATTTCAACCACGGAAATGACGGCAGAGATATTGCGCGGCCTTAACTAGCCGTAAACGGCAGCAACAGGCGTCGTGGTTTGCGTTGCTGCCGCTGCCTGCAGAGCGTTGAGCAAGTCCGCAACCAGATCCTCACTGCTCTCAAGGCCCACAGACAGACGCATCAGGTTCTCACCTATGCCCGCCCTTGCCCGTGCTTCTTCACCGACAGGCGAATGCGTCATCGAAGCTGGATGACATACAAGGCTTTCGACCCCGCCGAGTGATTCGGCCAGCGAAAAGAACCGCAGGTTTTCGACGAAAGCACGTATCGCAACTTCGTCGCCATCAACTTCAAAGCTGACCATGCCGCCAAAACCGCGTTGTTGCCGCCTGGCAATATCGTGGCCGGGGTGCGACGGGAGTCCCGGGTAATAGACCTGGTCAATGAGTTCATGATCGTTAAGAACGTTGGCGATCAGGGTGGCGCTTTCTTCGTGCTGACGGATTCTTGGGTGCAGAGTACGAATTCCTCGCAAGGTGAGGAAACTGTCAAAGGGTGCGCCTGTGATGCCGATGCAGTTCGCCCAATACGCGATCTGTTCCGCAAGCTCATCGCTAGCGGCGACCACACAACCGCCGATAACATCGCTGTGGCCGTTCAGGTATTTCGTCGTCGAGTGCACGACAAGATCGGCACCAAACTCGATCGGATTCTGCAGAGCCGGCGAAAGAAATGTGTTGTCGACGGCAAAAATCGCACCTGCCGTTCTGGCGATGCCGGCAATTTTCTCAATATCGACAACGCGAAGCAGCGGATTGGATGGCGTCTCGGCAAGAATGATCTTGACGCCTCTGGCGCACACCTGGGCCAAGGTCTCGATATCTGTCTGGTCCACAAACTCAACGTTAAACAGACCTTTTTTTGACTGCTGCTGCAGCAAGCGGTAGGTCCCACCGTAGCAATCGTGGGGCGCGACGATCGTGTCGCCCGGTGTGAGCAACTGGGTGACCAGGGTCAATGCAGCCATGCCGGACGAGGTTACGACTGCACCGGCACCACCTTCAAGTGCCGTTAACGCGTCTGCCAAAGCATCGCGAGTGGGATTTCCCGAGCGCGTGTAGTCGTATTCTCGTTTTTGACCGAAACCAGCAAACGAAAAGTTAGAGGACAGATGCAACGGCGGTACGACGGCACCGTACTGCGTGTCCGATTCGATAGACGCACGAACTGCTCGGGTTGTTTTACTGGCTTGGTAAGTCATTGACGGTCTCCGCATAGGTGTTCCAATACTGCTCATCGGAACCCTGCGAAGCCCGCAAGGGAGGGGTGTACTGCCCTTCTTCCGCGCACGGAGAGTTGCAGTTACCCTCATCTTTCGATGCCCTCAGTAAACTGAGCATTGCACCGCAGGAGTTGGCACCTTTGCAGAATGGTTAGTTCTGCCGGTTGCCCCGGGGTCGTCGGGCCTATCCCTCGTCCGGTCTCGATGAGTTTCGCAAAGTGTATGCGCGGTGATGAAGCCCCGTCAAGGAATTACTCAAGAATTAATTGGTTGCAGAGGAAAGCAAAAAATAACTGCTTGCGATCGCACTCTCTATGTATTAACGTATTAGCACATTAATACATTAGTACAACTATGAAACCCAACAGAAACGAATCAGAAAGAAAACAACGACGAGCAGAGGATGCCCTGTTCACTGCCTTGGTCGCGTTGAAGAATGCCGCCGAAATTCGATCATTCTTCGAAGACCTGTGCACCCCTGCGGAGCTTCAGGCACTCGTCGATCGATGGCAGGTCGTTGAATACCTGCAACAAGAACTCCCCTACCGAAAGATCCACGACCTGACCGGCGTCAGCGTTACCACGATTGGCCGCGTGGCTCGCTGTCTTACGGACGGCGCTGGTGGTTACCAAACAGCGATCGACCGAACTTCTCACTAAGGAAACCAACATGAAACATTCCGAGCAGCGCATTAAAATTGCGGTGCAAAAATCCGGCCGCCTCACCGATCACTCCATCGATCTGCTGGAACGTTGCGGTCTGAAAGTAACCAAGAGCAAGGATCAGCTTATTTGCTACGGCGAGAATATGCCGATAGACCTTTTGCTGGTACGCGATGACGATATCCCGGGACTCGTTAGCGATGATGTCTGCGATCTGGGTATCGTCGGCCTGAACGTCGTCGAGGAAAAACGCCAGATTCTCGAACAGAGGGGATCCCAGGGACTGTTCAAACAGATCTTCGAGCTCGAGTTCGGACATTGCCGGCTTTCAATTGCGGCTCCGGAGCATGTCGAATATACGGGTCCAGAGTCACTGCAAAACACCAAAATCGCCACGAGTTATGTCGGATTATTAACCGATTACCTGAATAAAAACGGCATCAAAGCAGAGCCGGTATTTTTCTCAGGCGCGGTCGAAATAGCGCCCAAACTGGGCAGTGCTGAATTCATCTGCGACCTTGTCTCCTCGGGAGCCACTCTGGTCGCGAACGGCTTGAGAGAGGTGGCGGTACTTTTGGAAAGCGAAGCCGTGGTTATTCAGACATTGGCTCCACTGGGCGACGAAAAGCAGGCCCTTGTGGACAAGATCCTGCAACGACTCGATGGCGTTCTCAAAGTGCATGACAGTAAATACATCATGTTGCATGCGCCGCGTTCGGCGCTGGCTGATATTCGAGCATTGTTACCAGGGTCCGAGGCGCCGACCGTGATGCCATTGGAGGGCAACGATGACAAAGTCGCCATTCATGCGGTCTGTCGTGAGAATGTTTTTTGGGAGACACTCGAAAACCTGAAAGCTGCCGGCGCGAGCTCTCTGCTGGTGCTGCCAGTGGAGAAAATGCTGGCATGAGCGCTTCCCTGTCCATTCACTACTGGGACAATCTTGACGAGCAGCAACGCACGGTGTTACTGCAACGGCCTGGCGCATCGCAGGACCCGACCGTTTTGCACAGCGCAGCGGAAATCGTGGCCGCCGTCCGTAGCGGTGGTGACGATGTTTTGCATGAACTAACGCAGCGTTTCGATAATGCGAACATCACGAACCTGCGCGTCACCGAAGCGGAGTTCTCTGCAGCGCTGGAGCAGATAACACCGGACCAACTCGGCGCTATCGACCTCGCGATCGCAAATGTAAAACTGTTTCATGAAAAGCAGGTTCCGGTGGCAGTGGCCGTCGAAACGATGCCGGGTGTTTTTTGTGAACGTGTTAGCCGGCCCATCGACTCGGTGGGCCTTTATGTCCCGGCCGGAACGGCGCCGCTACCCTCCGCCGCTCTAATGCTTGCAGTGCCAGCGGTTATTGCCAATTGCCCGGAGATAGTTCTCTGCACACCACCGCGTTCTGACGGCAGCGCTGACCCGGCGGTTCTGGTCGCAGCGGCACGGTCCGGTGTAACAAATATCTATAAAGTCGGCGGGGCTCAGGCGATCGCTGCGATGGCTTATGGCACGCACTCCATTCCCAAAGTCCGGAAAATATTTGGGCCCGGAAATGCCTGGGTAACTGCTGCAAAAACAATAGTAAGCGCAGATCCGGCTGGTGCTGCAATGGACATGCCCGCTGGACCGTCGGAAGTCCTGGTCATTGGAGATTCGACGGCCTCAGCCGAGTTCGTCGCGGCGGATCTGCTGTCACAGGCAGAGCACGGTGTCGATTCTCAGGTCATCTTCGTCACCACGGACTCTGAACTGGCCAGCGGAGTGCAAACGGAGGTCGAGACTCAACTCCGATCCCTGTCTCGAGCCGAGACGGCGCAGGCAGCATTGGCCTGCTCAAAAATCATCATTGCCCCGGATCGGGAAACATCGATTGAAATTAGCAATCGCTACGCCCCTGAGCATTTGATACTGCAAATTAAGAATGCCCGCGATGCTGTTCAATTTGTGCGCAATGCCGGCTCCGTATTTATCGGTCACTGGACTCCCGAGGCTGTCGGTGACTATTGCAGCGGAACAAATCACGTATTGCCTACCTATGGTTACGCGGCAACCTACAGCGGGCTCGGTGTTGACCAGTTCTTGCGGCAGATGACTCTGCAGGAAGTCAGCCGGGAAGGACTCGAGCGCCTCGGACCAGCAGTAATCGATCTTGCTGGCCTTGAAGGTCTGGATGCGCATGCCGCCGCCGTCACTCGACGATTGGCCGTCGACGCATGAGTATTGTTTCTTTAGCCAGACCAGAGATCCAGGCGTTGCATGCCTATGAGGCGGCGGAACAAGTCGACGACACGATTCGCCTGAATGCAAACGAGTCGCCAGCGATCAGTTCGGTCGGTAATTTTCGGCGCCCATTGAACCGGTATCCCGAAGTAAGGCCACAGCGCCTGCAATTGTCGCTGGCGAATCGCTTTGGCTGTGCGGCAAATCAACTACTGGTCACTCGCGGATCCAGTGAGGCGATTGACCTTTTGATTCGGACATTTTGCCGCGCTGGTGCGGACAAGATACTGACTCCAAAGCCATCATTCTCAATGTATCGACACTACGCCGAAATACAGGGTGCCGGCATTACGGAAGTGGCGACGCTGGCCGAGCACGATTTCAAGATCGAAGTTGATGCTCTGTTAGCCAATTGCGACGACTCGACCAAGCTAATCTTCGTGTGCTCGCCAAACAATCCGACGGGCACACCATTACCGCGCGCTGACCTGCTGACTTTACTGCAAGCGAGACGCGATCAATCAGCGATTGTGGTGGACGAAGCGTATATCGAATTTGGCGACCAGCCGTCGGCTATCGAACTCCTCGACAAATACCCAAACCTGCTGATCTTGCG